>NZ_JBHXRX010000082.1:0-32737 GCF_042714995.1 Streptomyces sp. NPDC058665 | reverse complement strand
GACCGGGACTCGGCCCGCCCGCCGACCGACCGCGCACGTCGGCGCCCGTCAGGGCGTGTCCGGGGAGTCCCGTCCCGCTCGCGCCCGCTGCGGAGCGTCTGATGACTCGTTGGCACGCGCGCGAGCTGTGTTGGTCGTCCAGGTACGTCCAGTACGAGGGCGATCGTCCGCCGTGCGACCGGACGGACCGGATCCGCCTCCCTGTTCCAGCCTGATCCACCGGACAGGCACTACGCGCGGACCGCTGAAAGGGCCAGGGCGAGCGCCTGGAGGAAGCGGTCCGTCGTCGCCCGGTCCCGGACCGCTAGGCGTAGCCATCGTGGTCCGAGCCCCGGGAACGTGTCGCCGCGTCGCGCCGCGAACCCCAGGGCGCGCAGCTTCTCCCGTACCGCGTCGGCCGAGTCCGTCGCCACGAGCACGAAGGGGCCCGCGGCCGGTTCCACGGTGTGCACCCCGTCGAACTCGGCCAGCCCGGCCAGCAGATGGGCCCGCTCCACGGTCGTACGGCGCGCCGCCGCCTCGGCCTCCGCGAGCGCGGCAGGCGTCATACACGCCTCGGCGGCGGCCAGCGCGGGCGTCGAGACCGGCCAGAGCGGCTGGGCCGCCGCGAGGGCCCCGACGGTCGCCGGATCGGCCAGGACGTAGCCGATCCGCAGTCCGGCGAGTCCCCACGTCTTGGTGAGGCTGCGCAGCACCACCAGTCCGGGCACGTCGCCGCGCGCCGCCAGCGCCTCCGGCTCTCCGGGCACCGCGTCCATGAATGCCTCGTCCACGACCAGCGTCCGCCCCGGACGCGCCAGTCGTAGGAGGTCTTCGGCCGGGTGCAGCACGGACGTCGGGTTCGTCGGGTTGCCGATCACCACCAGATCCGCGTCCTCGGGGACGGCCGCCGGATCCAGCCGGAAGCCGTCACCGGGGTCGAGCAGCACGCGCCGTACGGTGTGCCCCGCGCCGGTCAGGGCGGCCTCGGGCTCCGTGAACTGCGGGTGCACCACGACGGGGCGGCGCGCGGGCAGGGCGCGGGCGAGCAGGACGAACGCCTCGGCGACGCCCGCGGTCAGCAGCACGCGCTCCACCGGGAGCCCGTGGCGCGCGGCGACGGCGGCCCGTGCCGCGCGTCCGTCCGGGTAGGCCGAGAGAGCCGTGAGCGACGCGGCGATCCGCTCCCGGAGCCAGTCGGGGGGCGTGCCGGGGCGGACGTTGACCGCGAGGTCGGTCAGGCCGGCGCCGTCGTCCCGTACCTCGGCGTCGCCGTGGTGCCGCAGGTCGTGGGCGTCAGTGGGCGTGCGCATGACTGCCGTGGCCGTTGCCGTGGTGATGCCCGTGTCCGTCGTGTTCGCCGTGCCCGTCGTGTCCGTCGTCGTCCGGGTGGAAGTGCGGCTGCTGCGGCGCCCCCACCTTGTCCTCGAAGCCGGGCAGCGCGATCCGGTAGACGCAACTGTCGCAGTTCATCCGCAGATCGCCCCGCACCGCCTCGTGGTAGCGCTCCATGACCAGGTCCAGCAACTCCTCGGTGGGACCCACCACATCGGCCGACGCCACCTGCGTCTCCGGATGCGCCGCCGCCCATTCCCGCGTCTGCCGCACGACACGCTCCGGCAGGATCCCGGTGAACAGGAAGTACGGCAGGACCACGATCAGGCGCGCCCCGAGCCGTACGCAGCGGTCGAGCCCGCTCGGCACGTCCGGCGCGGCCAGCGACACGAAGGCCGTCTCCACGCCCGCGTAACCGCGCCCCTCCCAAAGAAGCCGCGCCGCTTTCAGCACCTCCGCGTTGGCGTCGGGGTCGGTCGAACCGCGCCCCACGAGCAGCACGGTCACCTCGGACCGGTCGCCGGTGAACCCCGCCAAGCCCGCCAGCGCCTCCTCCAGACGTCGTTCGAGGACCGTGAGCAGGGCGGGGTGCGGGCCGAGCGGACGGCCGTAGGTGTACGAGATCCCCGGGTGACGCTCCTGCTCGCGCTTGAGCGCGGCCGGTATGTCGCCCTTGGCGTGCCCGGCGGACACCAGCATCAGCGGGACGGCGGCGAACCGGGTGACGCCGCGTTCGACGAGTTCGGCCACGGCGTCGCCGATGGGCGGCGCCGACAGCTCGATGAAGCCGCCGGCGACGGGCAGTTCGGGGTGCCGCCTGCCCAACTCCCGTACGAACTCCCGGAAGGCCTCGGCGCCCCCGGTGTCCCTGGTGCCGTGGCCGGCGATGAGCAGTGCGGGTCGGGGGGTGGTCACGCGTTCTCCTTGGCGAGGTGGTGCTGGGGCGGGTGGTACGGGTGGTAGAGCAGGGCGTTGAGCGCGGCGGCGGCCACGGCGGAGCCGCCCTTCTCCGAGATGTTGCTCACCGCCGGCAGCCCGCTCTCACGCAGCGCCGCCTTGGACTCGACGGCGCCGACGAAGCCGACCGGGAGCCCGATCACGAGCGCCGGGTCGGCGTCCAGGAGCAGCAGTTCCTCCAGGGCGGTGGGGGCGCAGCCGATCACCCAGAGCGCGCCGGGGCCGACCTCGTCGTACGCCAGGCGCACCGCGTGCGCGGAACGGGTGAGCCCCGGCCCCGCCGCGGCCTCCTCAAGACGGCACACCGCGGTCCTGCGGGTGATGCCTGCGGCGACCATCCGCACGTCGGCGACGACCGGCGCGCCCGCGTGCAGCGCGCCGTGCGCCGCGGCCAACGCGGCCTCGTCGCAGACGAGATCGCCCAGATACGCGGGATCGGCGGCCGAGTGGATGACGCGCTCCACGACCGCGCGGGTCAGCGGCGCGAGGTGGGAGGTGTCGACGCGGGCGCGCAGTCTGCGGAACGACTCCTCCTCGATGGGATGGACGACGCGGTCGGCCACACGTTCCTGGCTCATCGGGCTCCCTCCGACTGCCACCGGTAGCCCCGGGGCGTCACCATGCGGCCCGCGATCTCACGCGTGGCCGTGTTGCCCACCGTCACCACCGTCATCATGTCCACCGTCGCCGGGTCGAGCCGGGCGAGCGTGGTGAGATGGCTGGTGCCGTCGGGGCGGGACGCGTTGCGTACGACTCCGACAGGCGTCGCCGCCGTACGGTGCTCCGCCAACAGGGCCAGCGCCTTGGGCAGTTGCCAGTCCCGGCCGCGGCTGCGCGGGTTGTAGAAGGTCACCACGATGTCGGCCTCGGCCGCCGCGCGGACGCGGCGCTCGATGACCTCCCAAGGAGTGTGCAGGTCCGACAGGCTGATCGAGACATGGTCGTGCCCGAGAGGCGCGCCGAGGATCGCGGCGGCGGCCAGCGCGGCCGTCACGCCCGGTAC
The DNA here is from genome assembly GCF_042714995.1 of Streptomyces sp. NPDC058665. NCBI lineage: Bacteria > Bacillati > Actinomycetota > Actinomycetes > Kitasatosporales > Streptomycetaceae > Streptomyces > Streptomyces sp. NPDC058665. The sequence continues at coordinate 29,463 of NZ_JBHXRX010000082.1, read as the reverse complement.
GCCGACCACTTCGATGTCGTCGGCCGCCTCGGCGAGCGCGGGCGACGCCATCGCGTACACGCCCGCGTCCCCGCTGCCGATGAGGGCCACGGCATGCCCCGCCTGTGCCTCGGCCACCGCCGTACGGGCGCGCTCCTCCTCGTGGCCGAGCCCCGACTCCACGACGCGTGTGCCGGGGCGGAGCAGGTCCCTGATCTGGTCGACGTACTGGTCGAGCCCGACGAGCACCGAGGCGCGCCGGAGTTCGGCCGTGGCGCGCGGAGTCAGCAGGTCCCGCGCGCCCGGCCCGAGCCCGACGACGGCGAGCCGCCCGCGCGGAGGCTTGCGTACGACCGCGCAGGTGGCCATCGCGGGCCGTCCCTCGGGGCTGGACTTCCGCTTCTGTACGAGGAGTTCACCGCCGCGCCCGGCGGCGAGCGCGGCGGCCTCGGCGACGGACGGGGTGCCGACGGCCGCGAGGGGCGCGTCGGAGGGGTTGGGCACGGTGATGTCGGCCAGCACGCCGGCCGGGTACGTCCTGACGGGCACCCCGAACCTGCCGGCCGCCTCGACGATCCCGGGCTCGTCCGCCTTGGCGTCTACGGTGGCCAACTCGGCGACGCTGAGGGCCGACAGCCCGGCGTCCCGCAGGGCGTCGAGGACGAGCCCGTACACCTCGTCGACCCCCGCGCCCTTGCTGGCACCGACACCGACGACGAGAGAGGGTGGCCTCAGGACGACGTCGGTCGGCCCGAGGGGCACGATCCGGTCGGTGAGGTGGAGGACGGGGAGGGGAGCGGGGACGTCGGCCGCTGGCGCCGGGTGCGCCGTGGCGACATCCGGGTTCGCTGGCTGACGCGCGTGCGCGACCGCGTGGGGCGGTTCGGCTGTCGCCTGCGCCTGAGCGGTGGTGGTTGCCGCGCTTCGCCCGGCATGGTCCGCCGTGCCCGACAGAGGAGCCGGCCTCTCCTCGTCCCGCGTTGCCGAATCCGCGTGCGGGGTAGCCGGTGTGCCGTCGAGGATCGCGGTGGTCGCCGCGCTTCTCCCGGCGGGGTCCGCCGTGCCCGGCGCCGGTGGCTCTTCCCGCGTCACGTTCGGCGGCAGCGCGGGCAGCGGCCATACCGCGTCCGCACGCAGCCTCACCGGTGCGCCGTCGAGCAGCGCGCGCGTGATCGTCGGCACCGCGCCCTCGACCGGGAGGCCCAGCGTGTCGAGGCCCGGGACGCCCGTGGCGTCCGTCGCCGTCGTGATCACCGGGGCCGCAGCCAGGACCGAAGCCACCTCCGCGGCGAGGGAGTTCGCCCCGCCGGCGTGGCCGCCGAGCAGTGACACCACGTACCGCCCCGCCTCGTCCACGCACACGACACCCGGGTCCGTCGTCTTGTCGGCGAGCAGCGGGGCCAGCAGCCGTACGGTCGCCCCCGTGGCCAGGAAGCACACCAACTGTTCGCACTCGGCGAACGCGCTCTCCACCGCCCGGCGTACCGGGCCGTCGTAGACGCGCGTGCGGCCGGGCCAGGCCGTGGCCAGGCGGTCGCGGGCCGAGGCGCCCGCCGCCGTCGCGGAGATCAGGCCGATCACTGGGTCGCTCCTTGGAGGGGGTGGGGATCCGGCGCGGCGGGGCGGTCGCCCCACAGCAGGAAGACGGGGTTCGTGGCCGCGAGCCGGGTCACGTCGCCGGGCAGCGGGGCGAACCGCGAGGAGTGCAGCAGTACGCCGCCGGTGGCGAACCCGGCGCCGGCCAGGGCCTCCCGCACCGCCGGCACCCGGTCCAGTGCGGCCACCGCCACCACGACCGTCCGGCGCGCCACTCGCGCGCACGCCGTGACGACGGCGGACAGCTCACGGCCGCCGCCGCCGACGAACACGGCGTCCGGATCGGGCAGTCGGGACAGTGCCGCCGGAGCGGAGCCGTGCACCGTCTGCACGTCCACACCGTGCGCCAGCGCGTTGGCGCGGACGCGTTCGACGCCGTCGGGCGACTTCTCCACCGCGATCGCCGCCGCGCCGAGACGCGCGCACTCCACGGCCACCGACCCCGAGCCCGCGCCGACGTCCCACACCAGGTCGCCCGTCCTCGGCCCGAGCCTGGCCAGCGCCAGCGCGCGCACCTCGAACTTGGTGATCATCGAGTCGCGGTGCGTGAACTCCTCCTCGCCCAGCGCCCAGCGGGCCGACCCCGGTCCGTGGCCGGCCACGGTGCGCGGGACCGGGGCGTGCGCCCGCGCCTCGTCCAGGGACAGCACCACGCTCAGCGGCTCGGGCCAGTCGCGGCCCGCCGCGTCGGCGGGGGACAGCCGCTCGACCCGCTCGCCGTCAGGGTCGCCCAGCGCGGAGGCGACGACGAGCGTGCGGGGGAGCCCGGTGCCCGCGAGCGCCGCGCCCAGCTCGGCCGGGCCCGCTCCCGGACCCGTCAGCACCGCCACCTTGGGGTGCGCGCGGCAGACGTTGACCGCCGTACGGAGGTCGCGTCCGTGCGCGCTGACGACGACCGCGTCGTCCCACGGCAGACCGATCCGGGCGAACGCCACGGCGACGGACGGGGCGGCCGGCCGTACGTCGAGAGCCCCGGCCCCGAAACGCCCGGCCAGCGCCCGAACGACCCCGAACAGGCCCGGGTCGCCCGAGGCCAGCACCACGACTCGCCCGCCGTCCGCGACGGCGTGCTGCCGCGCGATCGCGTCCAGCGCCGGCGCCAGCGGCCCCAGCACCACCCGCGGGATCTCCTCGCGCAGTCCGGCCACCGCCGCGGCCTCCTCAAGATGCCGCCGCCCGCCGACGACCAGGGTCGCCTCGGCCACGGCCCGCAGGGAGTCCGCGGAGAGGGGTGTGCCCGTCCCCGTACCGATGACGGTGATCACCGCGCGGCGCCCCGGGTCCGCTCCTCGCGCAGTGCCTTGCGGGCGGCGGGGTCGGCCCGCCGGAAGCCGTGGAAGTGTCCGGGGTGGTAGAGGTGCGAGCGCGTCCCCGACGCGGACAGCGCGGGTCCGACCAGGAACAGCGTGTGCTTCCAGAGTTTGTGCTCCTTGACGGTCTCCTCCAGCGTGCCGATGGTGCAGCGCACCACCAACTCCTCCGGCCAGGTCACCTGATGGGCGACGAGGACCGGCGTCGACGTCGGATAGCCGCCCTCCAGAAGCTCCTGCGTGAGCTGTCCCGACCGCGCGGCCGACAGGAACACCGCCATCGTCGTGCCGTGCCTGGCGAACTCCCGTACCTCCTCGCCCGGCGGCATCGGCGTCTTGCCACCGCCCAGCCGCGTCAGGATCACGGACTGCGCGATCTCCGGAATCGTCAACTCCCGCCCCGCGACGGCGGCGACGGCCGAGAACGACGAGACGCCCGGCACGATCTCCACCGCCAGACCGAGCGCGTCGCAGCGGTCCACCTGCTCCTGCGTACCGCCCCAGAGGGCCGGGTCCCCGGAGTGGATCCGGGCGACCTTCAGGCCGTCGCGGGCCGCCCGTTCGTACACGGCGACGACGTCCTCCAGGGAAAGCGCCGCCGAGTCGAGGATCTCGGCGTCCTCGCGCGCGTGGCCGAGCACCTCCGCCTGCACCAGGCTGGCCGCCCAGATGACGACATCGGCGCTGGCGATGGCGCGGGCGGCGCGGAAGGTCAGCAGGTCGGCGGCGCCGGGGCCCGCGCCGACGAAGGTCACCTTGCCGGCGGTGTGATCGGTCATGAGCGGTGGTCCTCGCGGGTCAACGGGGCGGGGGAGCGGATGGGGTGAACATGAATGTGCGGACCTGGGGTCCGATCGGCTAGCAAGGGCGCATGGCGGTGTTCGTCGCGCTCGGCGCGTTCCTCATGACGCTCTTCGGCGGCTGGACGGCGCAGCGCGTCACCGACCGCCGGCATCTGGTACTCGGCCTGGCCGGCGGACTGATGCTCGGCGTGGTCGGCCTCGAACTGCTGCCCGAGGCCATGGACGCCGCCGGCGAGGACTTCCTGGGTGTCCACCGGGCGCTCCTGCTGTTCGTCGGCGGATTCCTCTTCGCCCACGTCGTGGAGCGCCTGCTGGCCGTACGACGGGCCGCACACGGCGCGGCGGACGCCGAGACCCCGCACGCCCACGCGGGCGGCCACGGCGGCGGCGCCGGGCGGACCGACCGCGCGCCCCAGGTGGGGCTGACGGCCGCGTCCGCGATGGTGCTGCACAGCCTGATGGACGGCGTCGCGCTCGGCGCCGCGTTCCAGGTCGGCGGCGGCATGGGCGCGACCGTCGCCCTTGCCGTCATCACCCACGACTTCGCCGACGGCTTCAACACGTACACGCTGACCAGCCTCTACGGGAACGACCGCCGCAGAGCGTTCACGATGCTCTTCGCCGACGCCGTGGCGCCCGTCGTGGGCGCGGCCTCCACACTGCTGTTCACCCTTCCGGAGGAACTGATCGGCAGCTATCTCGGATTCTTCGGCGGTGCGCTGCTGTATCTGGCCGCCGCCGAGATCCTGCCCGAGGCGCACCACGAACACCCCGCGCTGTCGACGCTGCTGTGCACCGTCGGCGGCGTGGGCTTCATCTGGCTGGTGGTGGCGCTGGCCAACTGACGCGAGCCGCCCTGCCGGGCCCGCGCTCACAGCTTGCCCCCGCGCCCGCCGTCGCGCCGCGCGGGCGCGATGAGCGTCGAGAGATACGGCAGCGTCCCCTGCTCAAGGTCGGAGGCGGGGCGGATCGACTCCTCCGGCAGCCCGAGGGCCGAACCCCACACCGCGCCCTCCGTACGGCCCGTCTCCCGCAGCGCGGTGGCGACCTCGTCGGCCAGCCGCCCGAACTTGTAGGCCACGACGGTGCCGGGACCGTTCAGCGCGTCCTTCAGTACGGAGGCGCCCGCCGTCACCGGCACCAGCGTCAACGGCTCGGTCCCCTCGGTCAGCACCGCGCCGCCGCGTGCGGCCAGATCCTGCATCGCGGTGATCCCCGGAACGGTCTCCACGACCGTCCCCGGCACCAACTCACCGATCGTCTGGGCGAGATAGGTGAAGGTCGAGTAGACGTTCGGGTCGCCGATCGTCGCGAACGCCACGCTTCCGTGAGGATGCGCGCCCAGCAGCTCGGCCACCCGCCCGCCCGCCGCGTCCCAGGCCGCCTCACGGCGGGCCCGGTCGGCGCGCTCGTTGAGCGCGAAGACCACACGCTGGACCTTCTCGGCGCCGACGTAGTGCAGCACGGTCGCCTCGGCCCGGCCGGGCTCCCCGCCGTCCGTTCCATCGGCCGCCGCCATGACGGGCACGACGACGACGTCCGCCTCCCGCAGAAGACGCACGCCCTTCACCGTCACCAGCTCGGGGTCCCCGGGCCCCACCCCGACCCCGACGAGTCTGCCGCTCATGCCGTGCACCTTTCGACGAATCTCCGTGCCATGCCGGGCGCCGCCGCCCAGTGCGTGTGCAGATAGCTCGCGTGCACACCCCGCTGTACGAATCCCTCGACCCGGCGCTCGGGCCGCACCAGCCCCCACGCGGGCGCCGCACCGGCACCGGGTTCGAGCACCGTCCGATGGAACTCGTGCCCCCGCAGCCGCGTCCCGGCGGCGGCGAGAACGCTGTCCCCGACGGCGACGGCCTCCCGGTACCCGAGCGTCAGCCGCTCCGACATCCGCGCGTCGGCGTCGAGCACGCCACACATCGGCGCACCGTCCAACGACCGCGCGAGATAGAGCAGCCCGGCGCACTCGGCGGCCACGGGGGCGCCGGAGTGGGCCAGTTCGGCGACGGCCTTACGGAGGGGTTCATTGGCCCCCAACTCGCTGGCGTACACCTCGGGAAACCCACCACCGATGACCAACCCCTTGGTGCCGGAGGGCAGTTGCTCGTCCCGGAGTGGATCGAAGACGACGACATCGGCACCGGCGGCGCGCAGCAGCTCGCCGTGCTCGGCGTAGGAGAAGGTGAACGCGGCTCCACCGGCGACGGCGACAACGGACCCTTTCAGCCCCTCCGGCGTTTGAGGAGCGGGGCCCGGGGCGGAGCCCCGAAAATCAGCCCGCCCGGCGTTTGAGGGCACGGCCGAAGGCCGTACGGGGTCCGGGGCGGAGCCCCGGTTGAGGGAAGGGGCGGGTAGGGGAACAGGCCCGCGCAGCGGCCCCACCCCCCGCACCGCACCCCCCGCATCCCAAGCCGCCACCTCCAAAGAAGGCGCACTCCGCGCCAACCGGAGCAACCCCTCCACGTCACACCCCACCCGCACCCACTCCGCCACCCCCCGCACAGCCCCGACCGCGTCCCCCCGCCGCTCCGCCACCGGCACCAACCCCAGATGCCGCGACGGCGTCTCGATCTCGCCCGCCCGCCGCAGCGCGCCGAGCACCGGCACCCCCGACTCGTCCAGCGCCTCCCGCAGCAACGCCTCGTGCCGGTCGGACGCCACCTTGTTGAGGATCACCCCGCCGATCCGAACCCCCGGGTCCCACGACGCGAACCCGTGCACCAGCGCCGCCACCGACCGGGACTGCGACGACGCGTCCACAACGAGCACCACCGGCGCCCGCAGCAGCTTCGCGACCTGCGCGGTTGACCCGAGTTCGCCCTGCCCGGCGGCGCCGTCGTACAGCCCCATCACGCCCTCGACGACGGCCAGGTCACAGCCCGCCGCGCCGTGCGCGAAGAGCGGTCCGATCAGCTCCGTGCCGCACAGGTACGCGTCGAGGTTCCGGCCCGGCCGCCCCGTCGCCAGCGCGTGGTACCCCGCGTCGATGTAGTCGGGCCCGACCTTGTGCGGGGACACGGCGAGGCCGCGCGCGGCGAAGAGCGCCATCAGCCCGGTGGCGACGGTGGTCTTGCCACTGCCGGACGCCGGCGCGGCGATGACGAGACGCGGCACCGATGCGGGCACCGATACAGGCACCGATTCAGCGGGGCCCGAGGCGGCGGCATTCACCACTCGATCCCCCTCTGCCCCTTCTGCCCCGCGTCCATCGGATGCTTGACCTTCGTCATGTCGGTGACCAGGTCCGCGAGTTCGACCAGCGCCTCCGGCGCGTTCCGCCCGGTGATCACCACGTGCTGTGTCCCCGGTCGCTCCCGCAGCACCTGTACGACCTCGTCGGTGTCCACCCAGCCCCAGTGCATCGGGTACGCGAACTCGTCCAGTACGTACAGCCGGTACGTCTGAGCCGCCAGGTCGCGCTTGACCTGCTCCCAGCCCTCGCGCGCCGCGTCCTCATTGGAAAGCTGCTTGTCGCGCTGGACCCAGGACCAGCCCTCGCCCATCTTGTGCCAGTCGACCGAACCGCCCTCGCCGCTCGCCCCCAGCACCTTCAGCGCGTGCTCCTCGCCCACCTTCCACTTCGCCGACTTGACGAACTGGAACACCCCGATCGGCCAGCCCTGCGTCCAGCCGCGCAGCGCCAGTCCGAACGCCGCCGTCGACTTGCCCTTGCCGACGCCTGTGTGGACGAGGACGAGCGGCCGGTTCCGGCGCTGGCGGGTGGTGAGCCCGTCGTCCGGCACGACCGCCGGCTGTCCCTGCGGCATCAGGCAACCCTCCCGTACGCGCCCGAAGCGCCTCGCACATCCCTGACCAGCCCCGCGATGCTGTCCGCGCGCAACTCGTCGAGCGTGACGGCCGTGCCGCCGAGCTCGCCCGCGAGCGCGACCGCCAACCCGAGCCGTACCGGTCCCGATTCGCAGTCCACGACCACCGACGCCGTGCCCTCCTCGGCGTGCAGCCGCGCCGCGCGCGTACCGAGCGCCACCGGATCGGCCCCGCCGGTCGCCCGCCCGTCGGTGACCACGACGAGCAGCGGGCGCCGCGCGGGATCACGCATCCGCTCCACCCGAAGGACGTCGTGCGCCTTCAACAGCCCGGCGGACAACGGCGTCCGCCCGCCGGTGGGCAGCGACTCCAGCCGTACGGCCGCCGCCTCGACCGAGGAGGTCGGCGGAAGCGCCACCGTGGCGTCCTTCCCACGGAAGGTGATCAGACCGACCTTGTCGCGCCGCTGGTACGCGTCCAGGAGCAGCGACAGGACGGCGCCCTTCACGGCCGACATGCGCTGCCGCGCGGCCATCGACCCGGAGGCGTCCACCACGAACAGCACCAGATTGCCCTCGCGCCCCTCACGCGTCGCCTGCCGCAGATCGTCGCGCCGTACCACCAGCCCGCGCCCGGAACGCCCGCGCGCCCGCTGATGCGGCGCCGCGGCCTGGATCGTCGCGGCCAGATGCAGTTTGCTCAGCGCGCCGCGTGGCCGCCGGGCCCCGGTCGTACGCCCGTGGTCGGTACGCGCCCGGGAACGGCGCCCCGCCGCACCCTCACCGAGACCGGGCACGCTGAGCGTCTTCGTACGGAAGGGCTCGGCGGCGCGCACGGCGGACTGCTCACCGCCGCCCCCGGCAGGACGGCCACCCTGCCCCTCCTCGGGCTCCGCGGGCGCCTCGGCGGGTTCGGCCGTGCTTTCCCCCGCTTCCGGCCCCCGCGGCCCCTCAGGCCCGTCCTGCGGCGGCTGCCCGCCCCCGCCGGGCCCGTCCGGATCCGGGTCGTCGTCGGGAGAGCCGTCATCACCGCCGAACTCCTCCAGCGTGTCGTCCAGTTTCTCCTCGTCCAGCCCCGGTGCGTCGAACGGATTGCGCCGCCTGCGGTGCGGCAGCGCGAGCAGCGCCGCCTGCCGTACGTCCTCCGCCAGCACGACCGTGCGCCCCGCCCACGCGGCGAGCGTCGTCGCCGTCCTGGCCATCACGATGTCGGCGCGCATGCCGTCCACCTCGAACGCGGCGCACGTCGCGGCGATCTGCCGCAGCGCGGCGTCGCCGAGCCGTACCTCGGGCAGCAGCGCCCGCGCTGCCACGATGCGCGCCCGCAGCTCGTTCTCCTCGTCGGCCCAGCGCGCGGCGAACGCGGCGGGGTCGTCGTCGTAGGCCAGGCGGCGCCGTACGACCTCCACCCGCAGATCGGGCTCCCGCGAGGCGGTGACCTCGACGGTGAGTCCGAACCGGTCGAGCAACTGCGGCCGCAGTTCGCCCTCTTCGGGGTTCATCGTCCCCACGAGCAGGAACCGTGCGGCGTGCCGCACGGAGACGCCCTCGCGCTCTACGTAGGAGGCGCCCATCGCGGCGGCGTCCAACAGCAGGTCCACCAGGTGGTCGTGCAGCAGGTTGACCTCGTCCACGTACAGCACGCCCCGGTGCGCGTCGGCGAGCAGCCCCGGCTCGAAGCTCTTCACGCCCTCCGCCAGCGCCCGTTCGATGTCGAGCGCGCCGACCAGCCGGTCCTCGGAGGCGCCGACGGGGAGTTCGACCACCCGCGCGGGCCGCGCGGACCCCGGACCCGCCTCGTGCGGCCCGTCGGGGCACGCCGGGTCCGGCGCCCCCGGGTCGCAGGAGAAGCGGCAGCCCGCGACGACGGCGACGTCCGGCAGCACCGCGGAGAGCCCGCGCACGGCCGTGCTCTTCGCGGTGCCCTTCTCGCCGCGCACGAGCACTCCGCCGACGGCCGGGGACACGGCGTTGAGCAGCAGCGCGAGCCGCAGATCGTCCTGTCCGACGATGGCGGTGAAGGGATACGGCGTACTCACAGTGCCTCCAAGGCATGGGTCGGCGTGTTCGGCCCGTCCGGCGTTCGGAAGCCGGCTCCGGCCCCTCCGGCGGTGACGGCCGCTCCGGCGGTTCCGGCGGCGCTCGGGTTCGCTCTCACTCGCCGCCCCCCTCCAGATCGCCCTCCAGCTCCAGATACGTCGCCCGCAGCCGCTCCAGCGTCTGTTCGTCGGGCTCCGCCCACAGCCCCCGCTCGGCGGCCTCCAGCAGCCGCTCGGTGATGCCGCGCAGCGCCCACGGGTTGGACCGCCGCATGAACTCCTGGTTTTCCGGCGCGAAGACGTACTCGGCCGACAACTTCTCGTACATCCAGTCGTCCACGACGCCCGCCGTCGCGTCGTACCCGAAGAGGTAGTCGACGGTCGCCGCCATTTCGAAGGCACCCTTGTAGCCGTGCCGCCGCATCGCCGCCATCCAGCGCGGGTTGACCACCCGCGCCCGGAACACCCGGTGCGTCTCCTCGCCCAGCGTCCGCGTCTTCACCTGGTCCGGCGTCGCGCTGTCACCCACATACGCCTCGGGCGACTCACCCGCCAGATGCCGCACCATCGCGACCATGCCGCCGTGGTACTGGAAGTAGTCGTCCGCGTCGACCAGATCGTGCTCCCGCGTGTCGACGTTCTTCGCCGCCACCTTGATCCGCCGGAACGCCGTCTCCATGTCCCCGCGCGCCGCGCGCCCGTCGAGCCCGCGCCCGTACGCGTAGCCGCCCCAGACCGCGTACACCTCGGCCAGGTCCGCGTCCGACCGCCAGTTCCGCGCGTCGATCAGCGGCAGCAGACCCGCCCCGTAGGCGCCCGGTTTCGATCCGAAGATCCGCGCCGTCGCGCGCCGGCGGTCACCGTGGAGCGCCGTGTCCTCATCGGCGTGCGCTCGTACGTAGTTGGCCTCGGCCGGCTCGTCCAGCTCGGCCACCGCCCGTACGGCGTCGTCGATCAGCCCCACCACATGCGGGAAGGCGTCCCGGAAGAAACCCGAGATCCGCACCGTCACATCGATCCGGGGCCGCCCCAGCTCCGCCGCGGGCACGATCTCGAAGCCGGTGACCCGCCGGGACGCGTCGTCCCACACCGGCCGACAGCCCAGCAGCGCCAGGATCTCGGCGATGTCGTCACCCTGGGTGCGCATCGCGGACGTGCCCCAGACCGTCAGCCCCACGGACGCCGGATAGGCGCCCGTGTCGGCCAGATACCGGGCCACCAGCGAGTCCGCCAGCGACTGGCCGACCTCCCAGGAAAGCCGCGACGGAATGGCCTTGGGGTCGACGGAGTAGAAGTTGCGGCCCGTCGGCAGGACGTTGACGAGCCCGCGCGTCGGCGACCCGGAGGGGCCCGCCGGGACGAACCCGCCGTCCAGGGCGCGCAGGATGTTCCCGATCTCGTCCGTCGTACGGGCCAGCCTCGGCACCACCTCAGTAGAGGCGAAGCCCAACACGGCCACCGCTGAGGCCAGTTCCTGCCCCAGGACCTCCCCGACCAGCGGAGCCGCCGCCGACAGCTCCCAGCCCCGCTCCTCCATGCCCTCCGCGAGCCGCCGGCAGAGCTGCTCCAGCAGATCGATCGCGTCCGCCGCCGACCGCGCCGGACCCGCCACCAGGTCCGTCAGCTCGGCCGGCACCTTCACCGGCGCCCCCGGCTCGCCCAGCAGCTCCTTCTCGGCCAGCCCGAAGTGCTCGGCGAGCGCCGCCCGCAGGCCCGGCAGCGCGTTCGCCTCGCCGCCCCACACCTGCGAGGCGCGCAGCACGGCGAGCACCAGGTTGACCCGTGCCTCACCCTCGGGGCCGCCGCCCAGGATGTGCAGACCGTCCCTGATCTGGACGTCCTTGATCTCGCAGAGATAGCCGTCGACATGCATGACGAACGAGTCGAAGTCGTCCTCGCCGGGCTGCTCGTCCACATGCAGGTCGTGGTGCAGCTCGGCGGCCTTGACGAGCGTCCAGATCTGGGCGCGCACAGCCGGCGCCTTCGCCGGGTCGAGATCGCTGACCAGCGCGTACTCGTCGAGGAGTTGCTCCAGCTTGGCCAGGTCCCCGTAGGTGTCGGCGCGGGCCATCGGCGGCACCAGATGGTCCACGACCGTGGCGTGGCCGCGCCGCTTGGCCTGGGTGCCCTCGCCGGGGTCGTTGACGATGAACGGGTAGATCAGCGGCAGTTCACCGAGCACCGCGTCCGGGCCGCACCCCGCCGACAGGCCGAGGCCCTTGCCGGGCAGCCACTCCATCGTGCCGTGCTTGCCCATGTGGACGATCGCGTCCGCGCCGAAACCGTTCCTGTCCGCCGCCGTCTCCAGCCAGCGGTACGCGGCCATGTAGTGGTGCGACGGCGGCATGTCCGGGTCGTGGTAGATCGCGATCGGGTTCTCGCCGAAGCCGCGTGGCGGCTGGATCATCACCACGACGTTCCCGAACCGGAGCGACGCGAGCACGATGTCGTCGCCGTCCACGTACAGCGAGCCCGGCGGCTCGCCCCAGTGCTCCAGCATGCCCGCGCGGAGTTCCGACTCCAGCTCGCCGAACCAGGCGCGGTAGTCGGCCAGCGGCACCCGCGCGGGCGCCACGGCCAGCTGCTCCTCCGTCAGCCACTCCACGTCGTGGCCACCGGCGTTGATGAGCCGGTGGATCAGCTCGTCCCCGTTGTCGGGGTGCGCGTCGGCGCCGTCCCCCACCCGGTAACCGGCGTCGCGCAGGGCGTCCAGCACCCGTACCGCCGACGCCGGGGTGTCGAGACCGACCGCGTTGCCGACACGTGAGTGCTTCGTCGGGTACGCGGTGAAGACCACGGCCAGCTTCTTCTCCGCGTTCGGCGTGTGCGCGAGCCGGGCGTGCCGTACCGCGATCCCGGCGACCCGCCCGGCCCGCTCGGGGTCGGCGACGTACACCGGGACCCCGTCGGGGCCCTGCTCCTTGAACGAGAACGGGACCGTGATCAGCCGCCCGTCGAACTCCGGGATCGCGACCTGCATCGCCGCGTCCATGGGCGACAGCGCGGCGTCAGACGCGTCCCAGGCGGCCCGTGACGACGTCAGACAGAGCCCTTGCAGGACCGGTATGTCCAGGTCGGCCAGCGCCCCGATGTCCCACGCCTCGTCGTCGCCGCCCGCCGACGCGTCCGACGCGACGGTGCCGCCGGCCGCGAGGACGGTCGCGATCAGCGCGTCCGCGGCGCCGAGCCGTTCGTACAGGGCGGGATCGGCGCCGCGCAGTGAACCGCAGTACACCGGAAGGGCGTTGGCGCCCCGCTCCTCGACGCGGTCGCACAGCACGTCCACGAAGGAGGTGTTCCCGGAGAGCTGGTGCGCGCGGTAGAAGAGCACCCCGACGGTCGGCCGCCCTTCTACGAAGGCCCGCTCGCCGTGCACACCCCACTCGGGCATCGGGCGCGGCGCCTCGAACCCCTCACCGGTCAGCAGGACGGTGTCGGAGAGGAACCGCGCCAGTTCCGCCAGATTCTCCGGCCCGCCCTCGACCAGATAGCGCAGCGCCTCGGCGACCACACCGGCGGGCACCGACGAGTCGGCCATCAGCTCCGCGTCCGGTACGGACTCCCCGCCCAGCAGCACGGTCGGTACGCCGGACGCTTTGAGCGCGGTGAGACCTTCCTCCCAGGCACGTTTGCCGCCCAGGAGCCGTACGACGGCGATCCGCGCCCCGGCGATCAGCGCGGGCAGGTCACCGGTGGCGTCGAGCCGGGTCGGGTTGCCGATGAGATACGGGGCGCCCGAGGCGCGGGCGGCCAGCAGATCGGTGTCGGCGGTGGACAGCAACAGCACAGTCGGGGAAGGGCTGTTGACAGGCGCGGTGGTCATGGCGCTCCAGGTGCGATGAAGGGAAGTCCTGACGGGGCGCCCGACTCGATCAGCCGCAGCAGCGCGTCCGTGTCCGCGTGTTCTTCGATCAGATCGCCGAGAAGGTCGAGTTGCTCCTCGCGCAGGGCGGCGAACGAGGTGTCCGGGGCGGGTACGAAGCGGCGCCCGGCCGCCCGTGCCACCTCGCGCAGGAAGGCGCGCCGGAAGCCGTCGCTCTCCAGCGAGCCGTGCCAGTGCGTGCCCCACACCTGGCCCGAACGGCATCCGTCCAGACGACGGCCGGCGCCGTCGACGAGGAACGGGTCGCCGCCTTCCACGGAGGCGACGCCGTGGTGGATCTCGTACCCCTCGACGCGCTCGCCCAGCGCCTCGCCGACAGGGCGCGCCAGCGTCTTCTCGCGGGTGAACTCGACGCGTACGGGCAGCAGTCCGAGTCCCGTCACGGACACACCGCCCGAGCCCGCGCGGAACTCGACATCGTCCTTGATGTGCTCGCCGATGAGCTGATAACCGCCGCAGATCCCGAGGACGGGGCGGCCGTCGGCGGCTCGCCGCAGCAGCGCGTCGGCGAGACCGCGCTCGCGCAGCCAGGCCAGCGCCCGCACCGTGCCGCGCGTACCGGGGACAATCACCAGGTCCGCGTCGGCGATCTCGTCGGCGCGGTCCACGAAACGCACCACCACGCCCGGTTCGGCCGCCAGCGCGTCCACGTCGGTGAAGTTGGACATCAGCGGCACGGCGCAGACGGCGACCCGCAGGACGTCCTCTCCGTACGGAGGGGCCACCACCGACTCGCGTACGGCGCCGCGCAGGGAGACCCGCAGACCGTCCTCCTCGTCGATGCCCAGACCGTGCCGGAAGGGCAGCACACCGTAGGTGGCGCGGCCGGTCAGCCCGCGCAGCATCTCCAGACCCGGCTCCAGCAGCGACACGTCGCCCCGGAACTTGTTGACGAGATAACCCGCGACCAGTGCCTGGTCCTCGGGGCTCAGCAGCGCCGTCGTACCGAAGAAGGACGCGAAGACACCGCCCCTGTCGATGTCGCCGACCACGACGACCGGCAGGCGGGCCGCCCGCGCGATGCCCATGTTCACGATGTCGGTACGCCGCAGATTGATCTCCGCCGGGCTGCCCGCGCCCTCACAGATCACCGCGTCGTACGTGCTCCGCAGCTCCTCCAGACACTCCACGACGGTGCCCAGCAGGGTTTCCTGGCGGCCGGGGCCCGCGCCGTCGCCGTGGTAGCCACGGGCGCTCAGTTCACCCACCGGCCGCCCCATCAGGACGACTTGACTGCTGCGGTCGCCGCCCGGTTTGAGCAGGACGGGATTCATCAGCGCCGTCGGCTCGACGCGCGCCGCCTGTGCCTGCATCGCCTGCGCCCGGCCGATCTCGGCGCCCTCGCGCGTCACGAACGAATTCAGCGACATGTTCTGCCCCTTGAAGGGCGCCACCTTCAGGCCCCGGCGGACGAGCCAGCGGCAGATGCCGGCCGTGACGACGCTCTTCCCGGCGTCCGACGTCGTTCCGGCGACGAGCAGCCCGCCCCCGCGCGCCTGTCGCGTGCTCATCGCCGCGCCTTCCCAAGGAAGTTGTCGGCCAGCAGGCGCCCGGCCACGCAGATCCCGAACGCCAGGACGCCCACACGGCGCGACAGTTCGACCGCCCGCTCGATGTCGGCCATCTCGACCGGCCGGCCAACGCCGTTCAGCACCGGCCGGTGCTCGACCCGCCCGCCGTACGCGAGGGTGCCGCCGAGCCGTACGCCCAGCGCGCCCGCGAACGCCGCTTCCACGGGGCCCGCGTTGGGGCTCGGATGGCGGCCCGCGTCGCGCCGTACCGCCCGCAGCGTCCGCGCGGGCGCGCCGCCCGCCACGGCCGCCAGCGCCGCCGTCAGCCGGGCGCCCGGCCAGCCGGCGACGTCGTCCAGCCGCGCCGACGCCCATCCGAAGCGCAGATGGCGCGGCGACCGGTGGCCGACCATCGCGTCCAGCGTGTTGACCGCGCGGAACGCGACCAGCCCCGGCACCCCGCCGAGCGCGCCCCAGACCAGGGCTCCCACGACGGCGTCCGAGGTGTTCTCCGCGACGGATTCCACGACGGCGCGGGCGATCTCAGGCCCGTCCAGGCCCTGCGGATCCCGCCCGCACAGATGCGGCAGCCGCTCCCTCGCCGCCTCGATGTCCCCGGCCGCCAGCGCCCCGCCGACGGCCCGTGCCTCGCGTCCCAGCGACGTACCGCCCACCACGGTCCAGGTGACGGCGGCGGTCAGGACGACGGAGGCGGCCGTACGGCCCCGCAGCCCACGCGCCACGAGTGCGGCCACCCCGGCCGTACCCCCGGCGCAGACGACGGTGTGCAGTGCGCCCCAGCCCCGGTGGTCACGCCACAGCAGGCGCTCAACGGCGCCCGCGGCCCGCCCGAAAGCGGCGACCGGATGGCCGCGCCGGGGATCGCCGAAGAGCCGGTCCGCGAGGAGACCGGCGGCGGCGCCGTACGCGAAAACGCTTCCCTGGGCCGGTACTTCGCGGCCCGCCGAATACTCGGCACGCATCGCTCAGCCCGCCGATACGCCTCGGGACGCTCTCGGGTTTCTCGTACTCGAAGGTCTGGACGCGACAGCTGAACCGCAGCCGGGCATGGCGACATGTCCTCACTCAGGGTCCGCGCCCTGGTTCGACGTGATGCGGCGACAAGAGTTCCTGACTCCCCGGGACATGGCTCTCCCCGGTCACAGTGGCGGGACCGCGCCGGATTCGCACCGGCTTCCTCTCGCTGTCGCCGTATTGGCCTCGGCAGTCCACCACGCGTGCGAATTCCCGTCAACCAGGCTTTGACCTGCGACGGGGCAGTGTGCTGAGGCCCACACGACGGGGGCTGACCGAGGCGAACACTGCGGTGGGGGTGACCCGTTACGGCTCGGGCCACCCCCACCACCACGCCAGATCAGGCGACGATCATGTAGATCCCGTACGACACGGCCGCCAGGCACAGGGCGAAGCAGACGTACGCGCCGGTCCGGGCGGCGGCGACGGACCCCGTGGGCGCCGCGCTCTTCGAGAGCCCGACGATGCCGAGGGTGAACAGGCCCACCAGGGCGACGGTGGCGACGAGACTGACGCCGAAGACGGAGCCGAGCGCCGCCCAGTCGATGTTCATGCGAGAGGAGTCCTTCGTTTCGTCAGGCGTTTCGTCGGGTCGTCGGTCGGGTCGTCGGTCGTTTCGCCGGGCCGCCGAGGTCAGACGGCCGCGGGCCGGGCCGGTTCGGCGGTCGGGTCCGGCGTACCCGGGTCCGGGGCCGGGATGGTGGCGGCGATCTCCGACGCCGGACCGCCCACGGGGGGCGGGGTGACGGCGGCGACGGCCGCGGTGACGACACCCGGGGGTTCGTCGCCCACGGCGGGCTCGTCAGCCGCGTTGACATTGGTGTGGTCGACCGGCCTGCGCCGCGAAGCGACCCAGATGACCGTCGAGAGCGCGACGAGCAGCGCCGCCGTGGCCGCGACGCCCCACGCGCCCTGCCCGGTCAGGAATTCGGCGCCCGCCGCGACCAGTGCGGCGGCCGGCAGGGTCAGTCCCCAGGCGATGAACATACGGGTGGCGGTCGACCAGCGGACGACTCCGCCCTTGCGGCCGAGACCGGCGCCCATCACCGCACCGGAGCAGGACTGGGTGGTGGAGAGCGAGAAGCCCAGATGGGACGAGGCGAGGATGACGGTCGCCGCGCTGGTCTGCGCGGCGAAGCCCTGCTGCGGCCGGAGGTCGGTGAGGCCCTTGCCCATGGTGCGGATGATGCGCCAGCCGCCGAGATAGGTGCCCAGCGCGATGGCGACACCGGCGGAGACGATCACCCACAGCGGGGGATTGGAGCCGGGGGCGACGACGCCGCCGGTGACGAGCGCGAGGGTGATGACACCCATGGTCTTCTGCGCGTCGTTGGTGCCGTGGGCGAGGGAGACGAGGGCGGCCGACGCGATCTGTCCCACGCGGAAGCCCTTCGCGGTGGCCTTCTCGTCCGTGCCGCGGCCGATGCGGTACGTCAGCCGGGTGGCGAGCATCGCGGCCAGACCGGCGACCAGGGGCGCGGCGAGCGCCGGGAGCAGGACCTTGGTGACGACGACCCCGCCGTTGACACCCGAGGTGCCGACGGACATCAGCGTGGCGCCGATGAGACCGCCGAAGAGAGCGTGGGAGGAGCTCGACGGAAGGCCGAGCAGCCAGGTGAACAGGTTCCACAGGATGGCGCCGACGAGCGCCGCGAAGATCACTTCTGTTCTGATGCCCTGCTCGTTGATGAGCCCGCCGGAGATCGTCTTGGCGACCTCGACCGACAGGAACGCGCCGACGAGGTTGAGCACGGCGGACATCGCGACCGCCGTCTTGGGTTTCAGTGCGCCGGTCGAGATGGTCGTCGCCATCGCGTTGGCGGTGTCGTGGAAACCGTTCGTGAAGTCGAACACGAGAGCCGTCACGATCACGATCGCGAGCAGCAGCGTGAGGTGTTCCATTAACCCTGGCAATCCCTTGACGTCATCGGCCGTTCAGGAACGTAGGTACGTTGAATGAACGGAAGATGAACTGGGGCAGGCTTTGCGGTGACTCTCGCCCCGGGTGGGTCACCTGGCAGGATCGCCGCATGACCGAAACCGGTGATCGGCACACGTATGAGGGCACGCGCGAAGACGCTTACGAGGGCACGCGCGAAGAGGCCCGGGAGCGGGCGATCGCGCGGGCCTGGCGGGACCTCGTCGCCACCGCCCGCCGCAGCGCGGCCGACGGACTGGTCGTCGGCACCTCGGGCAATGTGTCCGTACGGGTCGGAGAGCTGGTCCTCGTCACGCCCAGCGGGGTGCCGTACGACCGGCTGACGCCCGACGACACCGTCGCCGTGGACCTCGACGGCCACCAGGTGATCGGCCGTCTCAGGCCCACCAGCGAGCTGCCGATGCATCTGGAGGTCTACCGGAACGCGGACGCCGGCGCCGTGGTCCACACCCACGCCGTCCACGCCACCGCCGTCTCCACCCTCGTGCCCGAACTCCCGCTGATCCACTACATGGCGGCGGACTTCGGCGGTCCGGTCCGGGTCGCCCCGTACGCGATGTACGGCACGGACGCCCTGGCCGGGAACATGGTGCGCGCGCTGCGCGACCGCACGGGCTGTCTGCTCCAGAACCACGGCACCGTCACCCACGCCGCCACCCTGGACAAGGCCTACGACCGTACGGCTCAGCTGGAGTGGATGTGCCGCCTCTGGCTCACGGCGAGCTCCGTCCCCGGCCACGCGCCCAGCCTGCTCTCCCGGGAGCAGGTGCGGGAGGTCGAGGAGCGGCTCAAGGGCTACGGCCAGCCGGGCTGACCAGGCGCGCGGCCGGATCAAGCCCCCGGACCGGCCCCAGACCGTGCCTCCAGGGACTTCCGTGCCCCCGCGTCACCCCGGACGGCTGCTCCACTGGCCGTACGGCCCGTCCGTACCGACACTGGGAAAATGCGACCGGCCAGAGCGACGGCAGCAGCCGTCACCACAGTGATCGGTGTCGGCACGGCAGCCGTGGCGGCCGGCCGGTACGCGAGCGACGCCGCGCTCAAGGCGCCTCCCGGACGGCCACTGCCGGGCGACCCGCGGCTCACCGTGCACGCCACGGCCGCGGGCCGGGTGACCCTCACACGCTGTCTGGCCTCCCTGCGCCCCGGCACCTACGGGCTGGAGTCCGCGGACGTCCAGGCGGTCGTCGGGCCCGTCATCGACGACGTACCGCACCCCGCCGACACCGTCGTCCGCCGGCTGGAGCGCGTCAGCCGCGGCACCCTCGGCGCCGGCAGCCGCGTCCGGCTCACCCCCCAGATCCACCACGGCGACCCCGGCAGCGCGCTCGGCCTGGAGTACGACCGGGTGGAGATCCCCGGTGAACTCGGCCCGCTGCCAGGCTGGTTCGTGCCCGGCAGCCGCGAGACCTGGATGATCACCGCACACGGGCTCGGCGCCACCCCGGAGCACCCCATGAACGTCATGGAGTTCCTGGTGGACCAGCATCTCCCGGTCCTGAACCTGTTCTACCGGGGTGACCGGGGCGCCCCGCGTCCCCCCGACGGCCTCGGGCACCTCGGCGACTCGGAATGGCGCGACCTCGACGCCGCGATCCGCTTCGCCGTGCGAGGCGGCGCCGAGTACGTGATCCTCTACGGCTGGTCCGTCGGAGCCACGATGGCCCTGCACGCCGCCGGGAAGTCCGGACAGCGCGACCGCATCAAGGGACTCGTCCTGGACAGCCCCGTGCTCGACTGGGAGGCCACCCTGCGCGCCCTGGCCACCGCCCGCCGCACCCCCGGCCCGCTCCTGCCCCTCGCCGTCCGCGCCGCACAGGGCCGTACGGGACTGCGCGGCGGCCGGCTGCCCGTGGTCGCCGACCCGGGGAAGCTCGACGTCCCCACGCTGATCGTCCACGGCCCCGACGACGCCCTGTCCCCCTGGTACCCCTCCCGTGAACTGGCCGCCCGCCGCACCGACCTGGTCACCCTGCACACGGTCTCGGACGCCCCGCACGGCGCCATGTGGAACGCGGACCCCACCGGTTACGAGGAAACGCTCCGCCGCTTCCTCACCCCCCTCATGTGACCCCCCGGCACCGTCACTCACACCGGCGCGCGACCTCCGCCGGGTAAGGCCGCCCGCGCTTCTCCGCCACCCCCGGCCACCCTCCGCTCCGGCGTCTTCCCGGGCGGGTGACCGGCGGGTCGAGGTCCGGGCGGCAGGTTCCGTTTGGGCTTTCGGGCAATCAGCGGGAAGACTGCTCCCGTGACGTCCCGAAAGCCTGATGAGCAATTGGCGCGCAACTCCAGACTCCGACTCGTCCGTCCCCGGGCCCTGACCACGGCCCGCCGGGCCGTGACCACCGGGCGAACACGTCCGGCGCCCCGTCCGCCGGAGGGCACACCACCGCCCGCGGAGCTGGCCCGTCAGGCGCGGGCCGTCCTCGCGGACGCCGTGCGGATCGCCCGCTGGGCAGCGGCCGACCGGGACCCCGGAGCGGGCCCGCTGGCCCCGAAGGCCCGCGAACGGGCCGCCGATGCCCTGGAGTTGACGCCGGACCAGGTGAGCGCGGGCTGGGACCGCGCCAGGCTGGCCGGGCTCGTCGAACTGCACGGCGGCACCGCACGCCCCGGCTGGCGCCTGCGCGCCTGGGACCGTGACGAGTCCGCCGTCCTGCGCGGCTGGGTCGCCCTCTTCGACGCCTGGTCGCTCGTCCACGCCGCCCCGGACGACCTCGCCCCCGCGACGGTCGCCGAGGTCGTGGAAGCCGTCCCCCAGGTGCTCTCCCTCCTCCAGCTCTCGGCCGGCCCCGTGCTCGTACCGGCCCTGCTCGACCTGCTCCAGCAGCGCGTCGCGGAACTGCGCGACGAGCGCTGCGAGGTGCCGTACGACCCCACGAACGCCGCGGGTCCCACGGCGCCCGCCGCCGCTCCGGAGCCCGGCCCCGAGCCTGCCCCGGCCACCGCAGCGACCGTCCCGCTGCCGCGGCTTCTCGACTGGGCCCTGGAGGGCCTGGCCGCCGTCGGCGCCCTGACCCTCGGTGAGGGCCAGGCGACCCTCACCCCGCTCGGCAACTGGGCGGTCTGGGTCAAGCTGGAGCAGATCTGTGTCGCCGCCCAGAGCCCGGCGGGCAACATCGAGCAGTCCGCCGAGAACATGCTGCGCGGCTGCGCCCGGCTCACCCCCGGACCCGCCCGCGCCGAGTACCGCGCCTGGCTCGCCGCCCGCACCGTCGGCAGCGCGGTCACCGAACTCGTCGCCGTGGCACGCGGCGAGGACGCGCTCCTGCGCGGGCTCGCCTTCGAGGCGCTGCGCGTCGTCGGCGCCCCCGCCGAGCCGGAGGTGCGCACCGCGTCGGCCGAACCCTCCCTGCGCCCCTACGCGTTGCTCTGGCTCGCCGAGTACGAGGGCGCGGACCCCGAGGACGCGCCGGACATCCTCACCCGAGAGGAGTCGACCTGGCTCTGGGTCGACACCGCCGCCGCGGTGGCCGACCACGGCGAGACCGCGCTGCTGGTCCGCCACCTCGACTCGGCCGTCCAGGGCACCGTCCCGGCCCTGCTCGACGAGGTCAGGGCCGTCGGCCACCCCCGCACCGTGCAGGTGCTGGTGGCACTGGCGGCCGCGCACCCGGACCCGGCGCTCGCGAAGGCCGTACGCCGGGCGGCTTTCCAGGTCCACACCGGAGGCGCCTGACCGCCCCGCACACCGGCCCGCCCGCCACGCACCGGAGCGACGGGCCGGCCCAGGCACCAAGGGCCGGAAGGCTCAGCCGGCGGCGCCCGGTGCGTACGTACCGAAGCCCCACACGTTGCCCTCCGCGTCGCGAGCCATGTAGTCCCGGGAGCCGTAGTCCTGGTCCGTGGGCGGCATCAGGATCTCCACTCCCTGGGCCGCGGCGCGCGCGTGGTGCGCGTCGACGTCCTCCACGACCACATAGACCCCGGTGGGCCCGCCGCCCGCCATCGCCTGGGCGAAGACGCCCTCCCTCTTCCTGGACCCCAGCATCACCATGCCGTTCCCATGGGCCAGTTCGGCATGGAGGACGCTGCCGTCCTCGCCCTCGTACACACTCACCTCCGTGAAGCCGAAGGCTTCCTTCAGAGTCCTGATGGCCGCCTTCGCGTCCTCGTAGACGAGCGTCGGACAGATACTCGGCGCACCGGCCATGCTGATCACCCTTCTCCAAGCTCCGGCTGTGACCTGTGTCTCAGTTCCTCCAGTCTGGCAGCGGCCACTGACAACGCAGCCCGGCCGAGTGCTCCCGGGGGACACCCATGGGGCGTAAAGCAGTTGTGCGGCCCCGGTAGACTCGGCGGCATGGCATCTCTCCTTGTGCATTAGCCGGCGTCGAAGAATCCCGTCCGCCAGCCCTTCCGCCGTCCATACCCGCCTTGGAGTTTTTCCGTGATCACCGCCACCGGTGTCGAGTTGCGCGCCGGCGCTCGTGTCCTCATCGAGTCAGCCTCCTTCCGTATCGCCAAGGGCGACCGCGTCGGCCTCGTCGGCCGCAACGGAGCCGGCAAGACCACCCTCACCAAGTGCCTCGCGGGCGAGGGCATCCCCGCCGCCGGCACCATCACCCGCTCCGGCGAGGTCGGCTATCTGCCGCAGGACCCGCGCACCGGCGACCTCGACACCCTCGCCCGCGACCGCATCCTCTCCGCCCGGGACCTCGACTCCGTCCTGAGGAAGATGCGCGAGAACGAGGACCGGATGGCGAACGGCAAGGGCGCCACCCGCGAGAAGGCGATGAAGAAGTACGAGCGCCTGGAGACGGAGTTCCTCACCAAGGGCGGTTACGCCGCCGAGTCCGAGGCCGCCACCATCGCCGCCGCGCTCGGCCTGCCCGACCGGGTCCTCGGCCAGCCCCTCCATACGCTCTCCGGCGGTCAGCGCCGCCGCGTCGAACTCGCGCGCATCCTCTTCTCGGACGCCGACACGCTGCTGCTGGACGAGCCGACGAACCACCTCGACGCGGACTCCATCGTCTGGCTGCGGGACTATCTCAAGACCTACCGCGGCGGCTTCATCGTCATCTCCCACGACGTCGATCTCGTGGAGACGGTCGTCAACAAGGTCTTCTACCTGGACGCCAACCGCTCCCAGATCGACGTCTACAACATGGGCTGGAAGCTCTACCAGCAGCAGCGCGAGTCCGACGAGAAGCGCCGCAAGCGTGAGCGGGCCAACGCGGAGAAGAAGGCCGCCACGCTCAACTCGCAGGCCGACAAGATGCGCGCCAAGGCCACCAAGACCGTCGCCGCGCAGAACATGGCACGCCGCGCCGAGCGCCTGCTGTCGGGCCTGGAGGCCGTACGCCAGTCGGACAAGGTCGCCAAGCTGCGCTTCCCCGACCCCGCTCCGTGCGGCAAGACGCCGCTGACGGCCGAGGGCCTGTCGAAGTCGTACGGCTCTCTGGAGATCTTCACCGACGTCGACCTGGCCATCGACAAGGGCTCGCGCGTCGTCATCCTCGGCCTCAACGGCGCCGGCAAGACCACGCTGCTGCGGCTCCTCGCCGGGGTGGAGAAGCCCGACACCGGCGAAGTCACCCCGGGCCACGGACTCAAGCTCGGCTACTACGCGCAGGAGCACGAGACGCTCGACCCCGAGCGCTCCGTCCTGGAGAACATGCGGTCGTCGGCCCCGGATCTGGACCTGGTCGATGTCCGCAAGACCCTCGGCTCCTTCCTCTTCTCCGGCGACGACGTCGACAAGCCGGCCGGTGTCCTGTCCGGCGGCGAGAAGACCCGCCTCGCGCTCGCGACCCTGGTGGTCTCGTCGGCCAACGTGCTGCTCCTGGACGAGCCCACGAACAACCTCGACCCGGCCAGCCGCGAGGAGATCCTCGGCGCGCTGCGCACGTACAAGGGCGCGGTCATCCTCGTGACCCACGACGAGGGCGCCGTCCAGGCGCTCGAACCCGAACGGATCATCCTGCTGCCCGACGGCGTCGAGGACCTGTGGGGCGCGGACTACGCGGACCTGGTGGCGCTGGCCTGACGCGGCACGGGCGTGATCCACTCCGTATGGATCATTCGGCTCAGCGGTGATCCATCATCTGAGTGAGTGCGTCTCGTACTTTGGCGTGGCGTGCCGACGATCAAGGCGTTCCGTGACCAGTTGGATCAGCTTTCCGGTACACCCGGCCTGACCTGCGGTTTCTTGTGCGGATCCGGCGTTCCGCCTGCGTATGCCGCTCTGGAAGTAGCAATTCCGTTCGTGTTCGAATGCTGCGCTCCGTCGAAGCTTTGGGTGCGAACCTTGCTGAATGGGTGGCCAGGAGCGGCCCGAGGGGTGATCATGAGAAGTCCAGAGCGCACTTCCATGAGGAGGCACGGGTGGCCGAGACTCTGAAGAAGGGCAGCCGGGTAACCGGCCCCGCGCGCGACAAGCTCGCGGCAGACCTGAAGAAGAAGTACGACTCCGGTGCGAGTATCCGTGCGCTGGCCGAGGAAACGGGCCGGTCTTACGGATTCGTCCACCGGATGCTCAGTGAATCCGGAGTCACGCTGCGGGGACGCGGCGGAGCGACACGCGGCAAGAAGGCCTCGGCCTGACGACCGCGTACGGCTTCTCCGGCCACCGGTTCCGCCGGTGACCACCCGGCCGGTCGTCGCGGTCGACCGGGTGGTTACTGTGCAGTCACTTGGCAAGCTCTGCTGACTGCACCGAACCGGAGGCACCCCATGACTTCGCTTGATCCCGTACTCGACAAGGACGGCGTACGGCTCACCGTCGAGGACGCGGTTGCCACGGTGACCCTGACCAACCCGGCCAAGCGCAACGCTCAGTCTCCCGCTCTGTGGCGGGCGTTGACGGAAGCCGGGCAGTCACTGCCGGGCAGCGTGCGGGTCGTCGTGCTGCGCGGCGAAGGCAAGTCCTTCTCCGCGGGCCTCGACCGGCAGGCGTTCAGCCCCGAGGGCTTCGACGGCGATCCTTCCTTCGTGGAGCTGGCACGCCGTTCCGACACGGAGCTGGACGCGGCCATCACCGTGTACCAGTCCGCCTTCACCTGGTGGCGCCGGAGCGACATCGTGTCGATCGCCGCTGTCCAGGGACACGCCATCGGCGCCGGATTCCAGCTCGCGCTCGCGTGCGACCTGCGAGTCGTCGCGTCGGACGTGCAGTTCGCCATGCGCGAGACCAGTCTGGGGCTGGTCCCCGACCTCGGCGGCACGCATCCCCTCGTCGGCCTGGTCGGCCATGCCCGCGCGCTGGAGATCTGCGCGACGGGCCGTTTCGTCCAGGCGGACGAGGCCGAGCGCACGGGGCTGGCCAATCTGGTGGTGGATCCTGCGGAACTGGACGAGGCGGTGAAGGACCTGACCGCGGCCCTGCTCGCCGCGCCGCGCGACGCGACGGTCGAGACGAAGGCCCTGCTGCAGGGCGCCTCGTCACGCACGTACGACGAACAGCGCGCCGCCGAACGCGCGTCCCAGGCCCGCCGCCTGCGCGACCTGGCGGGCCTCGGCGACTAGGGCCTGTCTTGGGGATCAGGCCGGATCTTCGCGGGCCCGGGACCGCTGTTACTTGAGGATTGCCAGCATCCGGTCTCCCAGGACCGCGGCCGAGGCCGGGTTCTGGCCGGTGACCAGGTTGCGGTCCTCGACCATGTACGGCTCCCAGACCGGGCCGCGGCTGTAGTTGACGCCGACCTTCTCCTGTACGTCGGTCTCCAGCAGCCACGGGGCCCTGGGGGCCAGCCCCACGCCCTCCTCCTCCTCGTTGGCGAAGCAGGTGATGTTGAAGCCCTCGAACGGCGACTTGCCGTGGATCCTGGTGGCCAGCATCGCGGCCGGTGCGTGACAGACGATGAACAGCGGGTCACCCGAGGCCAGTTGCTCCGTCAGCAGCCGTCCGACATCGGCGTCCCACGCCAGGTCCGACATCGGACCGTGACCGCCCGGCAAGTACACCGCGTCGTAGTCCTCCAGGCGGACGTCCGACAGGCGCAGCGGCCGACGCATCACCTCCGCGGAACGGATGATGGCCTCCAGTTCGAGGGCGCTGTCGTTTCCGCCGGTCATCTCGGGACGCAGACTCATCATGTCGACGTTCGGGGTCACGCCGTTCGGCGTCGCGACGACGACCTCGTGGCCGGCGTCCGTCAGTATCTTGTACGGGTTCGCGAACTCCTCGGCCCAGTAGCCCGTCGCGTACCTCGTGCCGTCGTTCAGCACCCAGTAGGTGGCTCCGCTCACGATGAAAAGCACCTTGGACATGGCAAAGGTCCCCTCTCGGACGCGTATGAAGGTTCCGCCGGACGAGCCACGGGACGACTCGCCGCAGCCGGTTTCCCCCCTTCTGCCAATCTAGGCTCGGTCATTCAGGTGTGCGCGCCGAGGTGACGGGACCCCTGGTCCCCGTGCTTTCCGTGGGGTCAGGCCGTCGTGTCGACCGCCGTGACCAGTACGGCCACCGTCGGGTGACTCGGCAGTGATGCCGTGACCGCCCGGCGGACGGCACGTACCACATCCGGCGGGTGATGGCCCCGGGACGTCGCCAGCTCGATGCGGACGTGGCCCCTCGTCACGAGCACCGCCGTGCCGAGCGACGCCGACAGATGGGCCACGCCGGGGACGTTCGCCGCCATGACCGCCGCTGTGCCCTTCGGGGCGGCCGTTGCCCCGAAGGGCTCAGCGCGCCCGACGGAATCCCCGGAGCCGGCGTCCGGCTCCTTGTCCAGCAGCGCCGTCACCCGCAGGTCGACCTCCGTCACCCGCAGGCCGAGCCGGTCCACCGCGTGCGCGTACAGCGCCGTACGAAGCCGCTCGGCCACGTCCGGCAGCGGCTCGCCCGCGACCGCCGCGAAGTCCCCCTCGATACGGAGCACCCCCGGCGGCAGCGCACTGGGCGGCGGCTGCACGGCGGGCCGCTCCGCCGAGCCGGGGTCGGCCAGACAGACCCTCAGCCGGCCCAGTACCGCGCCAGGCACTTCCGCCGCCGCACGCCGCAGCGCGGTCGTCGCCGCCCGTTCGGCCAGCCACGCCCCGTCCGCCGTGTCACCGAGCGGGAGCAGCCGGCCGAGGTCGAGCCGTTCCCGTACCGCCGCGCTCCAGCCGTCCGTACCCGTCCCGCCCTGCCCAGTCGTCATGGCTCCCACCCTGCAGCATTCCCGGCGCGAGACCGGGCAAGGCGCCCTAATGTGGACAACGAGTCCATCGGCGCCCGGAAAGGGGCGAATCGCTATGTCCGACACCGCACAGCGCAACCAGTCCGAGCCCTCCCTCAAGACGTCCGCCGACGAGCAGCGGAAGGCCGCGATGAAGAAGGGCGGCGGCGACCCGGGCGTCCGCGGCCGGACCACCATCGCCGACGGGGTCGTCGAGAAGATCGCCGGCCTCGCCGCCCGTGACGTGCTCGGCGTCCACGCGATGGGCAGCGGCATGTCCCGCACCTTCGGCGCCGTGCGGGACCGGGTCCCCGGTGGCTCCAAGTCCGTGTCGCGCGGTGTGAAGGCCGAGGTCGGCGAGGTGCAGACCGCACTCGACCTGGAGATCGTCGTCGACTACGGCGTGGCGATCTCCGACGTCGCCCGCGATGTGAGGGAGAACGTGATCTCCGCCGTCGAACGGATGACGGGCCTTGAGGTCGTCGAGGTCAACATCGCCGTCAGCGATGTGAAGCTGCCCGACGAAGAGGACGAAGAGCCCGAGACCCGGCTCCAGTAACGGCCCGATCCGGAAGACCGAAGAGGAGTCAATCGATGAGCATGGCGCTGGTCGGCCTGTTGGCCGGTATGGCCCTGGCATTCGCCGGATACTTCGGCGGTTTCGGAGCCTTTCTGCTGGTCGCCGCGTTGGGCGCGGTCGGGTTCGTGGCCGGCCGGTTCCTCGACGGTGATCTGGAAGCGGGCGATCTCTTCCGCGGTCGCGAGCGCCCCGAACGTCGGCGGTGACCTCCCGTGGCCGGTGAGCGGGTGACGGCCCCCGAGCGTGGGGCGACCACGATCGCCGACCGTGTCGTCGCGAAGATCGCGGCGCAGGCGGCGCGGGAGGCGCTGGGCGGCGTGCCGGAGGGCGGTGCGGCGCCGCACGCGGGCGTCCTGGTCAACCACGGTGTGGCGCGCGTACGGATCGGTGTCGAGCTGGACTACCCCTCCGACATCGGCGCCCAGTGCGGCGCGGTGCGTCACCGGGTCGTCCAGCGGGTACATGCCCTGGCGGGGATGGAGGTGCCCGAAGTGGTGGTCAGGGTCGAACGGCTCCACTCCGTCCACACCCGCGCGGAACAGGGGAGGATCCAATGAGCGAGCCGGACGCCGAGGGGACCGAACGCGCGTCGGGCGCCGTCCGCGCGGACGTGATCGACCTGGACCAGTCGTCCTCCGCCGCGCGGTACGAGCCGAGGCGCCCGACGCTGAAGCAGGGCGACGGTGACGGCGACGGGGACACCAGGTCCGGCCGCTTCTGGGCCTGGCGCCGGATCCCCGCCGCCCTGGTCGCTGCGATCCTCCTCGGCGCGGCGGTCCTGCTCCTCTACGACGTCTCGGCCGTACGCGCCGAACACCCCGCCATGTACTGGCGCCGGTGGCTGGCCGACCAGCTCGCCACCGTGCCCCTGGACAACAGCTGGGCCCTGGTCGGCTCGGGCCTCGCGGGGGTCCTGGGGCTTTGGCTGATCGTCCTCGCCCTCACACCGGGGCTGCGCCAGGTGCTGCCGATGCGGCGGGGCCCCTCGCGCGTGCGGGCCGGGCTCGACCGGGAGGCGGCGGCGCTGATGCTGCGCGACCGGGCGCTGGAAGTCTCCGGTGTGCAGTCCGTACGGGTACGGGCCCGCCGCTCCAAGGTCCGGGTGCGTGCGGTGTCCCACTTCCGCGAACTCGACGATGTACGCGCCGATCTCGACTCCGCACTCGGTACCGGCATCGGAGACCTCGGCCTCGTCAGGCCGCCCGCGCTCTCGGTGCACGTCCGCCGGCCGAAGAAGGGATGACGGGATGCTCAGGGTCGTCAACCGTGCCCTGTTGGGCCTCGTCGGGCTGGTGCTGCTGTGCGTCGGCGGCGGAGTGTTCGTGACGGGTCTGGGCGTGTCCGTGCCGTCCTGGTGGCCCTACACCGGTCGCCACGACGTGCTGCTGAGCGACGCGGACCGGGACCGGTGGAGCGCGCAGAGCTGGTGGTGGCCTGTCGTCATCGCGGTGCTCACCGTCCTGGTGCTGCTGACGCTGTGGTGGCTGCTGTCCCAACTGCGGCGTGCGCGGCTGGGGGAGGTGCTGGTCGAGAGCGGCAACGGTGAGGGCGCGCTGCTGCGGGGGCGGGCGCTGGAGAACGTCCTGGAGAGCGAGGCGCAGGCGCTGCACGGTGTGTCCAGGGCCCGAGTGCGGCTGACGGGGCGGCGCAGTGCGCCGGAGGCGCGGGTACGGCTGCTGCTGGAGCCGCACGCGGCGCCGGGGCAGGCGCTGGAGGAGCTGACGGAGGAGGCGGTGGCGCATGCGCGGGACTCGGCGGGGTTGGAGGCGTTGCCGACGGAGGCGAGGTTGCGGGCGGTGAAGCATCGGGGGCGGCGGGTGGAGTGAGGTGGCCGGCCGCTGCGCGGGCCTGTTGCCCTACCCGCCCCTTCCCTCAACCGGGGCTCCGCCCCGGACCCCGTACGGCCTTCGGCCG
>NZ_JBHXRX010000081.1:0-32848 GCF_042714995.1 Streptomyces sp. NPDC058665 | reverse complement strand
GCGCACGGCCGTCACGGAGAACCGCTCCGACAGACACCGATCCGACGGGGGAGACCCGCATGCCCGCAGCGCCCGGTGCGCCCAGCGCACTCGATCTGCTGTCCGACGCCCGGCTCTATCTGTGTACGGACGCGCGGAAGCGGCAGGGGGATCTCCCCGAGTTCCTGGACGCCGTCCTCACCTCCGGTGTGGACATCGTGCAGCTGCGTGACAAGGGCATGGAGGCGGCCGAGGAGCTGGAGCATCTCCAGGTTTTCGCCGACGCCTGCCGGCGCCACGGCAAGCTCCTCGCGGTGAACGACCGGGCCGACGTGGCGCACGCCATCGGCTCCGACGTGCTGCATCTGGGCCAGGGCGACCTGCCCGTCTCCGCCGCCCGCGCCGTCCTCGGTACGGAGCCGCTGATCGGCCGCTCCACACACTCCGAGGCCGAGGCGATGGCGGCGGCCGGTGAGCCCGGCGTGGACTACTTCTGCACGGGTCCCTGCTGGCCCACCCCCACCAAGCCCGGCCGGCACGCGCCTGGGCTCGGCCTCGTGCGGTACGCGGCGTCGCTGGCCACCCGGCGCCCGTGGTTCGCGATCGGCGGGATCGACGCCGGCAACCTCGAAGAGGTGCTGGACGCCGGGGCCCGCCGGATCGTGGTCGTCAGGGCCGTCACAGAGGCGGACGATCCGGCCATGGCGGCGGCCGGTCTCGCCAAGCGCGTCCGCGACCGCGTCGCCTGACACCCGGCGCCCGACAAGCCGTCGCCCGTCCCGCCCGCCCTCGATCTTCGGTGTCCGTACCGTCCGAGGGATGGACAGGGATGGTGCGAAATGGACAAATCGCCCTGGTCTGGTTGGGTGATCGCCGTAGCCTCGATAGCCTTCGGGTATGGCCCTTGGCACAGCTTCGACCAGGACGGATCGCGCTCGTACGGTGCGTGACCTGCTTGCGACCGGCAAATTGTCGTACTCGTTCGAATTCTGGGCGCCCAAGACGGAGAAAGGCGAGCGGAATCTCTGGAACGCGCTGCGCCGGGTCGAGGCGGTCGGCCCGAGCTTCGTCTCCGTGACCTACGGCGCGGGCGGCTCCACCCGGGCCGGCACGGTCAAGGCGACCCAGCGCATCGCCTCCGACACCACGCTCACCCCGGTCGCCCACCTCACCGCCGTGAACCACTCGGTCGCCGAGCTGCGCAACATGATCGGCCAGTACGCGGACGCCGGGATCAGGAACATCCTCGCCGTACGCGGAGACCCGCCCGGCGACCCCATGGGCGAATGGGTCCACCACCCCCAGGGCGTGCGGTACGCGGCCGACCTCGTCCGGCTGATCAAGGAGTCCGGCGACTTCTGCGTCGGCGTCGCGGCCTTCCCCGAGATGCACCCGCGCTCGTCCGACTGGGAGAGCGACATCCGGCACTTCGTGGCCAAGTGCCGCGCGGGCGCCGACTACGCGATCACCCAGATGTTCTTCGACCCCCAGGACTATCTGCGGCTGCGGGACAAGGTCACCGCCGCGGGATGCGACACGCCGATCATCCCGGAGATCATGCCGGTCACCAACGTCCGGCAGATCGAGCGCTTCTCGCAGCTCAGCAACGCCTCGCTGCCCCCGGCGCTGAAAGAGCGGATCCTCTCGGTCAAGGACGATCCCGCCGCTGTACGCTCCATCGGTATCGAGTACGCGACGGAGTTCTGCGCGACGCTGCGCGCGGAGGGTGTTCCCGGACTCCACTTCATTACACTCAACAACTCCACGGCGACGCTCGAAATCTACGAGAATCTCGGACTGCACGAGCAGTCGTGACAGGTCGTACCCGCCCCGCTCCGGGGCGGTGACCGCAGGAGAGGGGCGGGCATGGGCTGGACGGTCCTCTACATCGCGTTCGGCATCGTCGCGCTGTGGCTGTTGGGCGAAGTGCTGCTCCAGTACAAGGCGCGGCTCCGCTGGCGGCTCCTCGCCTTCATCGGTTTCGCCGGCGTGGTGCTGGGTGTCCTCCTCGCGTCCGTCCCGGTCATCGCGGTCGGCGCGATCGCGTTCGCGGTCGGCCAGACCTATGTGACGCTCTCGTTCCGCCGCGGCTTCTCCACCGGCTGGGCGATCGGCGGCAGCCCCGGCGCGAGCCGGCGCCGCAGGGCCGGCGGCGGTGAGGGCGACGACCGCGAACCGAGCCTGGAAGTCTCGGACTTGGAGTACCAGCCCGTCGCCGCGGGCCCCGCCGAGGCCGCCGCGCCCGTCCCCGACGAGCCCCCGTACACGGCCTCCGTCTATGAGCCGGAGCCCATGCCGGACGAGACCGGGCAGTACGGCGTCTACACCGACGCCGCCTACCAGGCGACCCAGTACGGCGACTACGACCCGTACCACGGTTACGACGCGACCACGGGCCAGGACGCCTACGCGGGTCATGACGCCTACGCAGGCCAGGGCCAGGGCCCCCAGGACGGATACGGCGCCTCCGAGGTGTACGCCGCCCCGGACCCGTACGCGAGCCAGGGCCAGGACGTGTACGGCGGCCAGGACGCGTACGGCGCCCAACAGGACCCGTACGCGGCGCAGAACGGCCAGGGCGGGCAGTACGACTACGGCACGGGCCAGCAGCAGTACGCCGCCTACAACGACCCGTACAGCGGTGCGGCCACCGGCGGCGACTCCTATGGCGCGTACGACAGTTACGGCGGCCAGCAGCAGTACGCCGACCCCTCCGCCGGCCAGAACGGGCAGAGTGCCCAGCCCGAGTACGGCGCGGAGACCCCGCCCGGCGGCGTCTGGGTCCCCCAGCAGCGCGAGGGCGAGAACGTCCCCCCGATGCCGCAGCAGGCACCGCAGCAGTACGGCTACGACCCCAACTACGACGAGCAGCAGTACCGCTACTGACGGGCGCTCAACTCCCGCCACCTCTTCGCGAGTTCACCCCGGCACAGGGGATTCAGCGCGAGCCGCGGAAGTCCGCGCCCTCCACGATCAGCCCGGCGACCAGCGCCCCCGACATCCCCGCGTGCGCCAGCCCGCCGCCCGGGTGCGCCTCGCCGCCGACGAGATAAAGCCCCGGCAGCCGCGTGGTGTTCGCCGGATGCAGCAGCCGGCCCTCCGCACCCGCCAGCGACGGTGCGGGCACCGAACCGCCCCGCGCCCCCGTCCGCGCCGCCGTGTCCGCCGGCGTACGGACCTCCCGCCAGCGCAGCCGCTCCCGCAGCCGAGGCACGGCGGCGCCGGCCGCCTCCACCAGCACGTCGGCGTACCGCTCACGCAGCCCTGGGTCCGTCCAGTCCACCGGACCCTGCGGTGCGACGGTCGCCGTGACGGTGACCGCCTCGTGCCCGTCGTCCGGACGCGTCGTCGGGTCGTCGGGCCGCAGCACCGTGACCGTGGGCCGCTCCGCCGTCCGTCCGGAGAAGACCGCGGCGGCCTCGCCGGCGCCGGCGGGGGAGTGGACCACCGTACGGTGCGCAGCGTCGTCCGGCCTGCCTCCGCGCAGGGCCAGCAGCACCGTGAACCTGCCGGGAACCGACGGCGCCCCGCCGCCACCCGCGCCCCCGCCCTGGGGCCGTACGTCCTCGTCCCGCCACAGCTCCTGGCCCGCCAGGGCGGCGGGAGCGGTGCCCGCCACCACATGCTCCGCCCCGACGACCGCCGAGGTGCCGACCGAAGCCCCCGGCGCCAGTTCGACACCGGCCGCGCGGTCGTCCTTCTCGACGATCCGGGTCACCTCGGCGTGGAACACGAACTCCACCCGGCGCTCCAGGCACCGCTCGTACACCGCGTGCGCCAGCGCCCGCATCCCGCCCCGCACGTACCAGCTGCCGAAGGTCTGCTCCATGTACGGCAGCAACACGGCGCCCGCCGGGGTGTGCCGTGGGTCAAGCCCGTACGACAGCGCGTACCCCTCCAACAGCGCGGCGAGCCGGGGATCCGCCAGCTCCCGCGCGCCCACCTCGGCGACGGTGCCCGCCCACCGGGGCCCGCGCAGGAGCCTCCGCTGCCGGACCGCCGGATACGGATCGCGCCCCAGCAACTGCCAGTCCTCGCGCAGCGGCTCCTCCAACAGAGGCCGCCGCGACCGGTCCCAGGCGTCCCGGGCCCGGCCGAGGAAGTCGCCCCACCGCGCGCCGGCGCCCGCGCCGAGAGCGGCGTCCAGAGCGGCGACGACACCGGCGCGCGACGCGTTCGGCAGCGACACATCGGTGCCGTCGGGGAAGACATGGCGGCTCGCCGGGTCGACCTGCGTCATCCGCACGCACTCTTCGAGCGGCTTCTTGCCTGTCTTGACGAACAGATCCCGGTAGACGGCGGGCAGATGCAGCAGCCCGGGGCCCGTGTCGTACGCGAACCCGTCCCGCTCGAACCGGCCGAGGGCCCCGCCGTACGTCGCGGAGCGCTCGTACACCGTCACCTGGTGCCCCGCCACCGCCAGCCGGGCAGCCGCCGCCATCGCGCCCATCCCGGCGCCGATCACCGCAATCCGTGCCATGGAAGTGGACCTTAGCGGCCGGTTTTTCCCCGGCCGCGCCCGGGAGGCGCGGTGTTCACAGTGGCGGCCAGGTGGTGGCGAGGCGCCGCTCGGCGCGTCTGTCCGCCCTGCGCCGCCAGAACCGGCGGATCTTCGAGGCCACGAAGAAGGTGATCACGATGCCGATCAGCAGCAGGCCGCCCGCGACGACCGCCGCGGCGAGCGGGTGGAAGATCGCGAACGTGATGATCCCGGCGACGCCCAGGTCCTCCGCGGTGCTCACCGCGATGTTGCTGAAGGGCTCGGGCGACGTGTTGACCGCCATCCTCGTGCCGGCCTTCACCAGATGGCTCACCAGAGCGGTCGATCCGCCGACCGCGCCCGCCGTGATCTCCGGGAGCGAACCGCTCTGTCCGGCGAGCAGCGCGGCGACCACCGCGCCCGTGACCGGTCTGATCACGGTGTGCACCGAGTCCCAGATGGAGTCGACGTACGGGATCTTGTCCGCCACCGCCTCGCAGACGAAGAGCGCACCGACAACGACCAGGACGTCGGTGCGCTGGAGCGACTCGGGGACCTCGTCGGTCATCCCGGTCGCGCCGAAGACGCCCAACAGCAGGACCACCGCGTAGGCGTTGATCCCGCTGGCCCAGCCGCTGGTGAAGACAAGGGGGAGTACGGACACGGACGAGATCGTAGCCAGAGACTCGGCCGGACGGGTGAGCTCCGCAACGGGGTTGTGAGTATCTGTACCTAGTACATGAGATGAGTAGAGACACGGATAGGCCCTCACCTGCGAAGACGGAAGAGTGAGGGGCACGGGAGGGGCGCGACGCCGAAACCGCCGGCACGGGGCGGCGGAGCGGCGTGGCACCCCGACCGCCACGGGGGTGGGCAGTGCGCCGCTCCGGCCGGGACGAGTGAGGAAGTCCGGTCGGAGCGGCGCACTTTCCGCTGTCCGGCGGGCAGGAGCGTGCTAGGCCGTGTCAACTCCCGCCGACCCGGCCGTGCAGCAGCAGCGAGAGCGCCGCGTGCACGTCGTCGATCGACCGATCCGGCTGGAACGCCTGCCAGTCCAGGGCCGCCACCAGCACCATCCCCACCAGTGCGGCGGCGGTGAGCGGAATGTCGATCTCCTGGCCGAGTTCACCGCCGTCGATCCCCTCCTGGAGCACCTTCTCCACGACGGCGACGGCCCGCTGACGCACCATCAATAACGTCGACTGCCACGCGCGGTTGGTGCGCCAGAGCTCGGCCACGTACAGCTGGGTGAAGGCCGGGTGGCGGTCGATGAAGGCGAGTCCCGCGCGGACCATGGCGTCCAGCGCCTCGGCGCTGGTCCCTTCACGCTCCGCCGTCTCGTCGGCCGCGGTCTGGAGGGAGGCGGTGAGCAGGCCCACGCCGTGCCGCAGGATCTCCTCGAACAGCTCGTTCTTGTTCTTGAAGTTGTAGTAGACCGTGCCTTTGGCGACTCCGGCGCGCTCGGCGATCTCGTCCACGGTCGTGGCCGAGAAGCCCTGTTCGGCGATGAGCGTCACCGCGGCGTCGTAGAGCTTCTGACGGGTGGCCTGCCGGCGGGTGCTGCTGCTGTCCATGCGCCCGATTCTCACAGGTGCCGGGGAGCCGTCCGACGGTGAGCGCCGGCGGCGGGCAGGTGCGGCCCGTGCCGGACGCGCCCGCGACCGAGAGGACCCCCGAGCCGGCGCGCGGGGCAAAAGCGCAGGTCAGGGTCGATTGTCAGTGGCGTACTCCACGATGGACACATACGGCCACAGAGCCGTCACAGAGACGACCAGGAGGTTCGTCATGGCCAGTTCCTACGCCGCAGCCGCGCACCGGCGAAGCACAGGCGGCCCTGCCCCCTCACTGACCGGCGCCGCGACCGATGTCCACCCCGTCCAGAGGCGCGCGACCGCGCCGCCCGCCGCCCTCGACCTGCTCGCCCAGGCCCGCTCGGGACTTGACGAGGCCGCCACCTTCGAAGCGCCCAACGAGCGTTATGCCACGGCCCATCTGGCCGCCCTGCGCACGGCGGCGGCGGTCCTCGCCGCGCGTGGCCGCCCCGAGCCCACGAGTCCGCGCCGCAGGCGCATACGGAGCGCCTGGGAAGTGCTGCCCGAGATCGCCCCCGAGCTCACCGAGTGGAGCGCCCTGTTCGCCTCGGGAGCCACCCGCAGGGCGCGGGCCGAGGCGGGTATCCAGGGCGCCGCGAGCAGCCGCGACGCCGACGATCTGCTGCGCGACGTGGCCATGTTCCTGCGGCTCGTGGAGCGGCTTCTCGTGCTCGAACCGGTGCTGCCCCGGCCGAGGGCCGAACAGCCGGAGAAGGGCGGCGCCGCTGGGTGACAGGGACGGACCGACGGAGGCAATAGGCTGTGCGGTGCCTGCACCGTTCACGCCCCGCGACCTGGGGCGGCACCGCGCCGAGGAGTCAACTGCCGTGTCGGACCCTTCCCCTGCCTTCGGTGGAGAGACGCCGTCGCGCCCCCGTAGCTCCCTGCGCACCGCCGTGGTCTGGGAGGTGCTCCAGGTCGCCCTCGAAAGCCGCGCCGCCGCGGCGGGTACGGCGGGCCTGGACGTCCTCGACACCGGGGGCGGCACGGGCAACTTCGCCGTGCCCGTGGCCCGCCTGGGCCACCGGGTGACCGTCGTCGACCCCAGTCCCAACGCGCTGTTCGCGCTGGAGCGCCGGGCCGCCGAGGCCGGCGTCGCGGACCGTGTCAGCGGCGTCCAGGGCGACATCCACGGTCTGTTCGACGTGGTGGGGCGGGGCGGCTACGACGCGGTGCTCTGCCACGGCGTCCTGGAGTACGTCGACAACCCCGCCGAGGGCGTCCGGAACGCGGTCGAGGCGCTGCGCCCCTCCGGTGCGCTCAGCCTGCTCGCGGCCGGCCTCGGCGGCGCCGTACTCGCCAGGGCGCTCGCCGGGCACTTCACCGAGGCCCGGCAGGCGCTCACGGACCCGGCGGGCCGCTGGGGCGAAGGCGACCCGGTGCCCAGGCGGTTCACCGTCGAGATGCTCACGGAACTGGTCGACAAGGCCGGTGTCGACGTGGGCGCCGTGCACGGTGTCCGGGTCTTCTCCGACCTGGTTCCCGGAGTCCTGGTGGACACTCAACCGGGCGCCCTGGAGGCCCTCCTGAAGCTTGAGGCGGCCGCCGCCGAACTGTCCTCCTTCCACTCCGTGGCGAGCCAGTTGCACGTCCTGGGGGAGAAGCGGGCCTGACGGCGGGCGCCCCGGAGCACTGATCGCCGGGCTGATCAGCAACGCAGCTGTGGATGGAGTGCGCCACAGGCCCCCCGGCAGAGCCTTCGGCGCCGTATGATCGGGGTACGCCTTCCGGCATGACGGGTGGACGGTTGGGGAATCAACGCCTCAGCGGCCGAGTCGTCGTGGCGGCCCGGATTGGCGAAATGGCGTAGAGGGCGGGTTTCACGGGGGCGAATCCCTGCCTATCCTGAAGGGGCCGCATACCGGTCGCCCCCCGCGACCGACGACTAGGAGGACTCCGTGCCGCTCTCGGAGCACGAGCAGCGAATGCTCGAGCAAATGGAGCGAGCGCTGTACGCCGAAGATCCCAAGTTCGCGACAGCGCTTGAGGGAAGCGGGCTGCGCAGGTACACCCGGCGACGGGTCTACCAGGCGGTCGCCGGCTTTCTGGTGGGTATCGCGCTCCTCATGACCGGTATGGTCGCCAAGCAGATCTGGATCGGCGTGGTGGGATTCCTCGTCATGCTGGGCTGTGCGGTCCTCGCGGTCACCGGCTGGCGCAAGGCCCCGAAACCGGGCGAGCAGCAGCCGACCGGGGAAGCTACGGCCGACCGTAGACAGCCTCGGCAGCGCCGCTCATTCATGAACCGGATCGAGCAGCGATGGCAGCGCCGCCGTGACGAGCAGGGTCAGTAGACACGGCAGGTACGGCGCAGAGGTTCACCAGCCAAGCTTGTAGCAGTGGTGCGGCTGCCGTGGGACACGGCAGAGATGGGTGAGGGGCGAACGCGGAAAGCGTTCGCCCCTCACCCATCTCCGCGTAGGGGCCGTACCCCCGCCCCGTATCTCGCGCTCACCCGGCCACCGACCCCGGACACACGAGACGGGGGCGGGGCGCGGGGCCCGAAAGCCGCGCTCCCCGCCCCCGTGGACGGTCCTGGCCCCGCCTGCTCAGCCCCGCTGCCGGGACGGCCTGCTGAAGAGCGCCGTCAGCCGCCGGCCCAGCTCCAGGCGGCGCACCCCCCAGCGGTCCGTGACGGCCGCCCAGCGCTCGGACAGCGCCCACATCACCCGAATGGACGAGCGCGGCAGGAGTAGCGCGCGCTGGCGGGCCCAGCGGCTCGCCCCTTCGCCCAGCCCCGCGCGTACCCGCTGGACCTCGTCGGCGAGGCCCGTGGCGGGCTGTGGCTCCGGCGCGTACAGCACCTGCTCCACCGCGCGTGCCACCCGGTGCACGGCGTTGGCGGCCTCACCCTCCAGCCGCCCCAGCCGCACGATCCGGGCCGCCGTCCTCCGGGGGGTCTGCGCGTCGTCGGGACGGATGCCGTGGTCCCACGCGGTGTCGACGATCTCCCGCCAGGCGCCCAGCGCCCGCGCCGTGGCATCGGCGGGCGTACGGCCCCCGGAACCGAGACGCCGGGCCCGCACCCGGATCCGCCACAGCAGCGGCAGGAGTGGCACCAGCAGCACGGCCAGGACGCCCAGCGTGATGCCGACGACCGTCCCCGAGGACGTTCCCGAGTCGGTCGGAGGCAGCGCACCCGCCGGCGTGGTCGTGTCGCAGTCGCCGATCCTGGCCGCCTGGGGCGGGCAGCTGTCCGAGGCGGACGGCTGCGAGCTCGGCGCGGACGACGTGCTGGCCTCGGGCTGGGACGGATCGCTCGCGTCGCCCGAAGGAGCCTCGGGGATCGTGTAGTCCGGTGCGCTGCCCCGGCTCGGCGTCGGCTCGAAGCGGGTCCAGCCGACCCCCTCGAAGTACAGCTCGGGCCAGGCGTGCGCGTCACGCAGCCCGACGGACATCGTGCCGTCCGACTGCGGGGTGCCCGGGGTGAAGCCCACCGCCACCCGGGCCGGAATGCCCAGCGTGCGGGCCATCGCCGCCATCGAGAACGAGAAGTGGACGCAGAAGCCCTGCTTCTGGCTGAGGAAGCGGGTGATGGCCGAGACGCCCGTGCCCGACGCGACCTGGGTGTCGTACGTGAAGCCGCCGTCCACGGCGAACCAGTCCTGGAGCCTGACGGCCCTCTCGTAGTCGTTCGCGGCGCCGTCGGTCACCTCGCGTGCGGTGTCCGCGACAACTCCGGGAAGGTTGTCGGGCACCTTCGTGTACTCCCGCACCAGCGCGGCCGGAGGCCTCGGAGCCGTGGCGAGCTGCTCACGGGTCGGCTCCACCAGCAAACTGCCGACCTGGTACTGCGCGCCCTGCGTGGTCTCGCCCCGGTCACCGACCAGCGTCCGGCCGCTCGGTTCGAAGCGCCAGCGCCCCTCGATGTCCACCTCCGACGCCGGGTAGGGCATCGGCAGATAGTTCTGCCGGTACCAATTGGCGGCGGAGATACTCGTCTTGATCTCGGTGGTGCTGACATCGCCGTTCAGACCGGGCGGACTGGGAAGCCTGTCCGGCACGTCCTCGACACTGCGCTGGGAGAACCGCCAGGACGTACCGTCGAAGTCGTCCAGCGCCATGATCCGCAGATACAGGTTCTGGGTGCTCTCCGCGTTCGTCCGGTACCGCAACGCTTCGCGGTCCTCGGGCTGGTTGAGGTTGTCCTGGAGGGACACGAGCGGGTTGACGGCGGAGATCGTGCCACCGCCCAGACCCGAACCCGCCCCGGCCCCCGTGCCGTTGAGCAGCCCGCCGTTCAGCGAAGGCAGCGCGGCGGGCACGACGAGCGCGATTCCCAGGGCCATCACACCGATACGGTGCCCCGCGCGGACCGGTGCCGTGGCCCGGCCCCCGGTGTCCATCCCGGCGGCGGTACGGCCCGGGGCGCGCGGAGCGCCGCCGAAGACCCGCCCCCACTGGGAGAGCCGGTCCCGGCCCTCGGCCAGCAGCAACAGCAGATACCCGCCGGCCGCGAGCAGGAACCAGAGCCAGGAGGCCGCGCCGCCGTTGAGGCCGGCGGCGACCGAGTACAGCGCGAGCAGCGGCAGTCCGGCCGGGGCCGCGCTGCGGAACGTCACGGCGAGCGCGTCCACGGCGAGACCGATGACCAGCACACCGCCGACCAGCATCAGCTTGATGCCGTCGGTGGCCGGTGCGGGGATCGCGTACCGCCCGACGTCCTCGCCGCCCTCGTTCAGCAGCTCGCCGAAGCGCTGGAAGACCTCGGGGCCGGGAAACAGACCGAGCACGGCGTGCTCCGACGCGAACACCACCGTGAGCATCAGCAGCCCGATGACCGCCTGGAGCACCACGATCAGCGTCCTGGCCAGCGGCACCCGCCGGCCGAGCGCGCCCGCCCCCACCAGGATCCCGACCATGAACGCCGCCTGGAGGAGCCAGGTGGCGGGATCGACCAGCGGCAGCAGCGCGCCCGCAGACATCAGCGTGGCGGCGAACGCGCACAGCGCCAGCCTCGCGCGACCGCTCATGACCATCCTCCGGAGAAACCTGCCGAGCCCTGGGTCGCACCCGACTCGGTGCGCTGGTGTGCCGCCTGCTGCCACAGGTCCGGGAGCGCGGACCCGGCCGGCACCGCGAGGGCGGTCCAGCCGGACTCACGCAGCTGCCTCAGCCGGTCCTGGAGGCGCGCGGGCGGTTCTTCGCCGCCGTCCCGGAACCAGCCGGAGCTGTCCAGGACGAACGCGACCGCGGCGCCGCTGCGGTGCCGCATACGGCCGGCCACCGCCGTCTGCTCCTCGTCGAGATCCCCGAGGAAGGCGATCAGCAGCCCCTCGGTGCCGCCGCGCAGCACGTCGTACGCGCGCGACAGCCCCGCCCCGTCGGAGTGGTCGACGACCGCGAGCGTGTCCATCATGAGCCCGGCCGCGTCGGCGGACTCCTGCGTCGAGCCGGCGAACCCGTCGGCGCCCTCGCCGGGCACCGACGTCCCGGTGTCGGTCAACAGCCGTACGGCGAAGCCCCGTTCCAGCATGTGCACCAGCGCGGACGCCGCACCCGACACCGCCCACTCGAAGGCCGAGTCGGGGCCGGCGCCCTGATAGGCGAGCCGCCGGGTGTCGAGCAGCACCGTGCATCTGGCCCGCTGCGGCTGCTCCTCGCGGCGCACCATCAGCTCGCCGTAGCGCGCCGTGGAGCGCCAGTGCACCCGGCGCAGGTCGTCGCCGTGCCGGTACCCGCGCGGAATGACGTCGTCCTCGCCGGCCAGCGACAGCGAGCGCTGCCGCCCGTCGCCGTACCCCGCTGTCGCTCCCGCCAGCCGGACCGGTGGCAGCGGCTCCGTGCGCGGGATAACGGTCAGGATGTCGTGGGCGCTGAAGGACCGCGTCAGCTCGCACATCCCGAACGGGTCGCTCAGCCTCAGCTGGAGCGGTCCGAGCGGATAGCGCCCGCGCAGGTCCGAGCGCACCCGGTAGGAGACCTCGCGGCGCCCGCCCGCCTCCACCCGGTCCAGGACGAACCGGGGGCGCGGGCCCAGCACGTACGGCACATGGTCCTGGAGCATCAGGAGACCCGTGGGCAGCCGCGACACGTTGTCCATCCGCAGATGGACGCGGGCCTCGGACCCCGCGGGCACCCGCGACGGCGAGAGCCGCCTGCTGCCGGCGACCCGGTAGCGCGTGCGGTACAGCACGGCGACACAGACCAGCGGCAGCACGGCCAGCAGCATCCCCACCCGGAGCAGATCCGCCTGGCCGAGGACATAGGCGCACACCGCCGCGGCTATGCCCGCGGCGAAGAACGACCGGCCGCGGGTGGTGAGACCGCCCAGCGCCGCCCGCAGCCCGCCCTTGTCCTCGGTCTCCGAGGGGGTGGCAGCGGGCTCCATCACAGCCGCCGGACGCCCGGCTGGGGCCGGTCGTAGAGCGGCGCGGCGGCCACGGGAGCCTGCCGGCCACCGTCGGCCGTCGGCACCGGGACGCGCTGCAGGATGTCCTGCACCACCTGCTCGGCGGTCCGGCGGTTGAGCTGTGCCTGCGCGGTCGGCAGCAGCCGGTGCGCCAGCACCGGGACCGCCAGCGCCTGTACGTCGTCCGGCAGCGCGTACTCCCGGCCGCTCAGGGCCGCGGACGCCTTCGCCGCGCGCAGCAGATGCAGCGTCGCGCGCGGCGACGCGCCCAGTCTGAGATCCGGGTGGTTACGGGTCGAACCGACCAGCTCCACCGCGTACCGCCGCACGGAGTCGGCCACATGGACCTTCCGCACGGCGTCGATCAGCTTCACGATGTCGTGAGCGTGGGCCACCGGCTGGAGGTCGTCCAGCGGCGAGACCCCGCCGTGCACGTCCAGCATCTCCAACTCGGCCTCCGCGCTCGGGTAGCCGATAGAGACCCTCGCCATGAAACGGTCGCGCTGCGCCTCGGGCAGCGGATACGTGCCCTCCATCTCGACCGGGTTCTGCGTCGCCACCACCATGAAGGGACTGGGCAGTTCGTACGTCTGCCCGTCGATGGTGACCTGGCGCTCCTCCATCGACTCCAGCAGCGCCGACTGCGTCTTCGGCGAAGCGCGGTTGATCTCGTCGCCGATCACGATCTGCGCGAAAATCGCCCCGGGCTTGAACTCGAAGTCCCGCCGCTGCTGGTCGTATATGGAGACCCCGGTGATGTCCGACGGCAGCAGGTCGGGCGTGAACTGGATACGCCGCACCGAGCAGTCGATGGAGCGTGCGAGCGTCTTGGCCAGCATCGTCTTGCCGACGCCGGGGACATCCTCGATGAGGAGATGTCCCTCGGCGAGCAGCACTGTCAGCGAAAGCCGTACGACCTCAGGCTTGCCCTCGATCACACCCTCCACCGATGCGCGCACACGCTCCGCTGTGGTGGTCAGATCTGTGAGGCTCGCTCGATCGTCATAGGTCGTCACCCGGCCCTCCTCGGCCCGTTCATACGGGCCGAGGCTCTTCTCACGGCCCGGCCCACCCCGAAATACGGACGCCGCGCCCGGATGGTTCCGGAACGCCGCCGTCACACACGCATTCTTGTAGCCGTTACCGCTTCGTGTCACTCGCCTGTGGATAAGTGGGTGTGAATTGCCGGAGTTGCCGTGCTTCTGCCGCGGGCGACGCGGTCAGTTCGCCGGGTCGACTTCCCGCAGAAGGCCCGTCGACACGTCGAACACGAAACCCCGCACGTCGTCGGTGTGCAGAAGGAACGGAGACGTCCGCACCCGCTGCATCGACTGACGTACATCCTGGTCCACGTCCCGGAAGGACTCCACGGCCCAGGCCGGACGCTGCCCGACCTCCATCTCCAGTTCGTGCCTGAAGTCCTCGGTGATGGCCTCCAGACCGCAGCCGGTGTGATGGATGAGTACGACGCTGCGGGTCTGGAGCGCGCGCTGGCTGATGGTGAGTGAGCGGATGACGTCGTCGGTGACGACGCCGCCCGCGTTGCGGATCGTATGACAGTCGCCGAGCTCCAGGCCCAGCGCGTCGTGCAGGTCGAGACGGGCGTCCATGCAGGCGACCACGGCGACGCGGAGCACGGGGCGGGCGTCCATCCCGGGGTCGTCGAAGCCCTTGGCGTAGTGCCGGTTGGCATCCACGAGTCGATCGGTGACCGTGCCGTCGGTACGGGCCGCGGCGGCGGTTGCCTGGGCGGACTCGGCGGGGAGGTGCGCGGAAGTCGACATACCCATAGACGGTAATGCCCTCCCGCGCCGGGGGCCCGCTCCACGGCGGCACAAACATCGTCGGCGAGCCCCGGTGTGAGGTAAGCCACACAATTGGCACCCGACGCGCACGCGATCTCCGGACGATCCACCCCGCCGCTCCACCCGCGCCGGGCCGGGCGACGCGCTGGCCGGTTGATTGACCGCGGAGACCTGTGGACTAAAGTGACGCGAAGTTCACGGACATCCCGAACACTTACCGGAACACTCCCCGAATTCCCCCCGCGTGTGCGGCGTACGTGCGGCTCGGCCTCCCCACGCTCGGCGGTACGTACAAACACGCCGGACCTGAGAGGGCGCATGAGCGAGCGCAGCCAGCGAAGCCGCGAGGCCCGGGTATGACCGCGACCCGGCACGTTCCGGTGATGCTCGACCGGTGCCTCCACCTGCTCGCCCCAGCCCTCGCCGAACCGGGCGCCGTCGTCGTCGACTGCACCCTCGGGCTCGGCGGCCACAGCGAGGCGCTGCTCAGCACCTTCCCCGCCGCACGGCTCGTAGCGCTCGACCGCGACAAGGAGGCGCTGCGCCTCTCCGGCGAGCGCCTCGCCCCGTACGGCGACCGCGCCACCCTCGTGCACGCCGTGTACGACGAACTCCCCGACGTCCTCGACCGGCTGGGCATCCCGCGTGTCCAGGGCGTGCTCTTCGACCTCGGCGTCTCGTCCATGCAACTCGACGAGGCGGAGCGGGGATTCGCGTACGCCCAGGACGCTCCGCTGGACATGCGCATGGACCAGTCGGCGGGGATGAGCGCCGCCGAGGTCCTCAACACCTACGCGCCGGGCGAACTGGTACGGATCCTGCGGGCGTACGG
Organism: Streptomyces sp. NPDC058665; assembly: GCF_042714995.1. Classification (NCBI taxonomy): domain Bacteria; kingdom Bacillati; phylum Actinomycetota; class Actinomycetes; order Kitasatosporales; family Streptomycetaceae; genus Streptomyces; species Streptomyces sp. NPDC058665. The sequence continues at coordinate 17,808 of NZ_JBHXRX010000081.1, read as the reverse complement.
CGAGGAGAAGCAGGCCAAGCGCATCGTGTCGGCGATCGTCAGGGAACGTGCCGTCGAGCCCTTCACCAACAGCGCCCGCCTGGTCGAACTCATCCGTGACGCGCTCCCGCAGGCCGCCAAGCGCACCGGAGGCAACCCCGCCAAGCGGACCTTCCAGGCCCTGCGTATCGAGGTCAACGGCGAGCTGTCCTCAGTAGAGGCGGCCATTCCCGCCGCGGTGGAAGCCCTCGCCGTCGGCGGCCGTATCGCCGTACTCGCCTATCACTCCCTCGAAGACCGCCTGGTGAAGCAGGTCTTCGCGGCCGGCGCCGCCAACACGGCGCCGCCCGGCCTGCCCGTCGTGCCCGAGCAGTACCAGCCGAGGCTCAAACTCCTGACGCGCGGCGCCGAACTGCCCACCGACGCCGAGGTCGCCGAGAACCGCCGGGCCGCCCCCGCCCGGCTGCGCGGCGCGGAGCGGGTCCGGGAGGCCGTGCGGTGAGCGGACGGGCCAGGCAGCTGAGGGGGCGGGCCGCGCGGCTCGCCCGGCTGATGCCGACGACCGGGGCGAGCACCGCCGCGCGTACGCCCTTCGTCCTGCTGGTCGTTCTCCTCCTCGGCGGCGGGCTGATCACCCTGCTCCTGCTGAACTCCTCGCTCAACGCGGGGTCGTTCAAGCTGAGCGAGCTCAAGAAGCGGACCACCGACCTGACCGACGAGCAGCAGGCGCTCCAGCGGGACGTGGACAGCCTCTCGGCGCCCGACGCTCTCCAGCGCCGCGCACGGCAGCTCGGCATGGTGCCCGGCGGCAGCCCCGCCTTCCTGAACCCCGACGGCAAGGTCAGCGGCGTCCCCTCCGAGGCCGACGCGCTCCCGTACGCGGCACCGTCCGCCCTGGACGCCTTCCCGCCCGTCGCGCCGAGTCTGCCCGCCTCGCTCGCACCGTCCGTGTCCCCGTCGGAGTCGCCCACGGACACCGCGGCGGACCCGTCCTCCACAGAAGGACTCGCGCCCGCGGACCCGTCGATCACGCCGACCGCCTCGCCCGTCCCTACCGTCCCCTCCGACTCGTCCGTCTCGGCGGACTCACGCGGCGCACCCTCCACCGCACCCGTCCCCGGACCGACGTCCACCGCGCCCACCACCCCGACGACCCCCGGCAGGTGACGCAAGTGCCCCCCGAGCAACCACCGCGCCGCCGGGTCCCCGGCCCCGCGCGCTCCGGGAGCGGCGCCCGCCCCCGGCCCGAATCGCGTTCCCCGCGGCGCCCCGCGCCCCGGCCCTCAGGACGCCCGCGCCGCCCCGACCCGGGCCGTCCGCGCTCCGACGCCGCCCCCCGTGCCCCGCACCGCATCCGGCTCGGCAGCCACCGCCCCCGGCTGCGCCTGGTCAGCCTCGGACTGACCCTCGTCATGCTGGTCTTCGTCGGCCGGCTGCTCCAGGTCCAGGCCGTCGACGCGAGCGCGTACACCGCCAAGGCCGAGAAGAACCGCTTCACGAGCGTCACGCTGGCCGCCGAGCGCGGTGAGATCACCGACCGCGCCGGTGTCGCCCTCGCCACCAGCGTCGACGCGCACGACATCACGGCCGACCCCAAGATGTTCACCCCCGAGGACAGCAACGTCCCCGACGCCCCCGAGCAGGCCGCCGCCCTCCTCGCCCCGATCCTCGACAAGGAGCCCGAGACGCTCGCCAAGCAGCTCTCGGCCCCCAAGTCCCGCTTCACGGTGCTCGCCCACCGCCAGACCCCCCAGGTCTGGAACCAGATCAGCGACCTCAAGGCCGTCCTCGCCGAGAAGGCCGAGAAGGCGCGCTCGGCCAAGGGCGGCAAGGGCGGTGAGACACCGGCCAGCGTCCTCGCCGGAGTCTTCCAGGAGCCCAGCAGCAAGCGTGTGTACCCCAACGGGGACCTCGCTGCCGGGATACTGGGCTACGTCAACGCCGCCGGCCACGGAGGCGGCGGCGTGGAGTCCATGCTCGACAAGAAACTGTCCGGCCAGGACGGCGAGATCACCTACGCGCACTCCGGCGGCCGTCGCGTCCCCACGGCGGACTCCCAGGAGACCCCGGCCGTCCCCGGCACCGACATCGAGCTCACCATCGACCGGGACATCCAGTGGGCCGCCCAGCGGGCCATCACCGACCAGGTCGAGGAGTCGCAGGCCGACCGCGGGTACGTGATAGTGCAGAACACCCGGACCGGCGAGGTGCTGGCCATGGCCAACGCCCCCGGCTTCGACCCCAACGACCTGTCCCAGGCCGACAGCGCCCGGATGGGCAACGCCGCGCTCCAGGACGCGTTCGAACCCGGCTCCACCAGCAAGGTCATGTCCATGGCGGCCGTCCTTGAGGAGAAGGCCGCCATCGCCGGCACCCATGTCACCGTGCCCAACCGGCTGCACCGCGGCGACCGCCTCTTCAAGGACGACATCAACCACCCCACGTGGTATCTGACCCTCAACGGCGTCCTCGCCAAGTCGAGCAACATCGGCACCATCCTGGCGACCGGACAGCTGGGCAGGACCCAGCCCGAGGCCAACCAGGTCCTCCACTCCTACCTGCGTAAATTCGGCATCGGCAGCCCCACGGGCCTCGACTATCCCGGTGAGACCCAGGGCATCCTGGCCGACCCGAAGGACTGGTCGACCTCGCAGCAGTACACGATCCCGTTCGGCCAGGGACTGTCGATCAACGCCATGCAGGCGGCCTCGGTCTACTCGACCATCGCCAACGGAGGCGTACGGATCGAGCCCACGCTCGTCCGCGGCACCCAGGGCCCCGATGGCCTCTTCACTCCCGCCGAAGCCCCCAAGAAGACCCGCGTCGTCAGCGAGAAGACAGCCAAGACGCTGGCCACCATGCTGGAATCCGTCGTCGGCGACGAGGCGGGCACCGGCACCAAGGCCCGTATCCCCGGCTACCGCGTCGCGGGCAAGACGGGAACGGCCAACCGCGTCGATCCCGAGACCGGGCGCTACAAGGGCTACACCGCGTCCTTCGCGGGCTTCGCGCCCGCCGACGACCCGCAGATCACCGTCTACTGCGCCATCCAGAACCCGACCAGCGGCAGCTACTTCGGCGGCCAGATCTGCGGCCCCATCTACAAGGAGGTCATGGAGTTCGCTCTCAAGAGCCTCCAGATCCCACCGACCGGCCGGACATCGGATCCGCTGCCGGTCGAGTTCAAGCCCGGCGAGTGACCCAGGGAACACCCCAGTGACAACGATCACCCCCGACCCGGGGAACCAAGACGACCCGTCCGTCACCCCACCGGACGGCTCCGGCACCCAGCGGCCCTCACTTGGCCCGGTGCCTGGTGAGCCCGGTACGCTCACCGCCGTGCCCCACGCAGATAACCACCGAACCGCCACAAAGGACGCGCCCGTGAACCACCCCGGAGCGCCCCGCCCGGACCATGTCCGGCCGATCTCACTCGTGGACCTGGCCGCCAAGCTGGGGGCCGAGCCCCCGGCGGACGGGGCGGCGACAGGCATCACCCACGACTCGCGCGCGGTACGCGAAGGGGACGTGTACGCCGCCCTGCCCGGCGCCCGCTTCCACGGCGCCGACTTCTCCGCCCAGGCGGCCGACCTCGGCGCCGCCGCGATCCTGACCGACCCCGCGGGCGCCGAACGCGCCGCCTCCACCGGACTGCCGGTGCTGGTGACCCCCGACCCACGGGGCAGCATGGGTGAACTCGCCGCCGAGATCTACGGCCACCCGGGCGCCGGCCTGCTCCAGATCGGCATCACCGGCACGTCCGGCAAGACCACCACGGCGTATCTGGTCGAGGGCGGACTGCGCGGCGCCGGACACCACACCGGGCTCATCGGCACCGTCGAGATGCGCATCGGCGACGACCGCATCAAGTCCGAGCGCACCACCCCCGAGGCCACCGACCTCCAGGCGCTCCTCGCCGTCATGCGCGAGCGCGGTGTCGACTCCGTCGCGATGGAGGTTTCCAGCCACGCGCTGGTGCTCGGCCGGGTCGACGGCTGCGTCTTCGACATCGCCGTCTTCAACAACCTCAGCCCGGAGCACATGGAGTTCCACTCCGGCATGGAGGACTACTTCCAGGCGAAGGCACGGCTGTTCACGCCCGAACGCAGCCGGGTCGGCGTCGTCAACTACGACGACGAGTACGGGCGCCGGCTGGTCGACGAGGCGGGCGTACCCATCACCACCTTCTCCGCCGAGGGCCACCCCGACGCCGACTGGCGTGCCGAGGACGTCGAGGTCGGCTCACGCGGCAGCACGTTCACCGTCGTCAGCCCCAAGGGCGAGCGGATCCGCGCGGAGGCACCCCTGCCGGGCCCCTTCAACGTGGCCAACACACTGGCCGCCGTCGTCACCCTCGCCGTGGCCGGAATCGACCCCCAGGTGGCCGCGGACGGCGTCGCACACGTCCCCGGCGTTCCCGGCCGGCTGGAGCGCGTCGACGTGGGCCAGCCCTACCTCGCGGTCGTCGACTACGCCCACAAGACGGACGCGGTCGAATCGGTCCTGCGCTCGCTGCGCAAGGTCACCCGGGGCAAGGTGCACGTCGTCCTGGGCTGCGGCGGCGACCGCGACCGGTCCAAGCGCCCCTCGATGGGCGCCGCCGCCGCCAGGCTCGCCGACACCGCCGTACTGACCTCGGACAACCCCCGCTCCGAGGACCCGCTCGCGATCCTCGCCGCGATGCTCGCGGGCGCCGCCGAGGTGCCCATCCACGAGCGCGGCGACGTCCTGGTCGACGCCGACCGGGCGGCGGCCATCGCGTCCGTCGTCTCCCGTGCGGGCGAGGGCGACACCGTCCTGATCGCCGGCAAGGGCCACGAACAGGGCCAGGACATCGCCGGGGTGGTACGCGCCTTCGACGACCGCGAGGTGCTGCGCGAGGCCATCGAGCGCTCCTGCCGCGGCAGGAGCGAGAGCGCCGACCGGGCATGACGTCCCCGCCCGCCACCCGGAGACCCCCGCCCCGCCCCTGTCCCTCACCCGCCCTCCAATTGCCGGACGGTCCCAGTGATCACCCTCTCCCTCGCCGAGATCGCCACCATCGTCGGCGGACAGCCGCACGACATACCGGATCCGGACGTCCGCGTCACCGGACCCGTCGTCATCGACTCCCGCCAGGTCGCGGACGGCAGTCTCTTCGCCGCCTTCGCCGGTGAGAACGTCGACGGCCACGACTACGCCCGCAAGGCCGTCGAGGCGGGCGCCGCCGCCGTCCTGGCCGTCCGCCCCGTCGGTGTCCCCGCCATCGTCGTCGAGGACGTCGTCCAGGCCCTCGGCGCCCTCTCCCGCGCCGTCGTGCGGCGCACCGGCGCCACGACCGTCGCGCTCACCGGATCCTCGGGCAAGACCAGCACCAAGGACCTCATCGCCCAGCTCCTGCGGCGGGCCGCCCCCACCGTCTGGCCCGACGGCAATCTCAACAACGAGATCGGCCTCCCCCTCACCGCCCTGCGCGTCGCCGACGACACCCGGTTCCTCGTCCTGGAGATGGGCGCGCGCTACATCGGTGACATCCGTTACCTCACCGGCCTCGTCCCCCCGAGGATCGGCCTCGTGCTGAACGTCGGCACCGCCCACATCGGCGAGTTCGGCGGGCGCGAGCAGATCGCCGAGGCCAAGGGCGAGATGGTCGAGTCCCTCCCGTCCGCCGACGAGGGCGGCGTGGCCGTCCTGAACGCCGACGACCCCCTCGTACGCGCCATGGCCACCCGCACCAAGGCGCGCGTCCTGCTCTTCGGAGAGTCCGACGAAGCAGACGTACGGGCAGAGAACGTCCACGTCGACGCCCTGGGCAGACCCTCCTTCCGCCTTCGAACACCCACCGGGTGCAGCGAGCTGACGCTGCGGCTGTACGGTGAGCATCACGTGTCGAACGCGCTCGCCGCGACCGCCGTCGCCCATGAGTTGGGCATGTCCGTCGACGAGATCGCCCTGGCGCTCTCCGAGGCGGAGACCCTCTCCCGCTGGCGTATGGAGGTCACCGAGCGCGCGGACGGCGTGACGATCGTCAACGACGCCTACAACGCGAACCCCGACTCCATGAGGGCAGCGCTCCGCGCGCTGGTCGCCATGGGCGGTGCCGCCAGGGAAACCGGCGGACGCACGTGGGCGGTGCTCGGCCCGATGGCCGAACTCGGTGACGAGGCGCTCGCCGAGCACGACGCGGTCGGACGGCTCGCCGTCCGGCTCAACGTCAGCAAGCTCGTCGCAGTCGGGGGCAGGGAAGCGTCCTGGCTGCGACTGGGCGCCTACAACGAGGGTTCGTGGGGTGAGGAGTCGGTGCACGTGTCCGACGCGCAGGCGGCGGTCGATCTGTTGCGCAGTGAACTGCGTTCGGGAGACGTCGTGCTGGTGAAGGCTTCCAGGTCGGCCGGACTGGAGCGGGTCGCCCAGGCACTGCTCGAGAACGCAGTCGAGGGTGAGGTCTCCGGCCGATGAGGCAGATCCTCTTCGCGGGAGCCATCGGGCTCTTCCTGACCCTGATCGGTACGCCGCTGCTGATCAAGCTGTTGGCCCGCAAGGGTTACGGCCAGTTCATCCGGGACGACGGCCCTCGCAGCCACGGCAGCAAGAAGGGCACGCCCACCATGGGCGGCATCGCCTTCATCCTGGCCACGCTGATCGCCTACGCCCTGGCGAAGGTGATCACCGGCGAGGACCCGACGTTCTCCGGTGTGCTGGTCCTGTTCCTGATGGCGGGAATGGGCCTCGTCGGCTTCCTCGACGACTACATCAAGATCGTCAAGCAGCGTTCGCTGGGTCTGCGGGCCAAGGCGAAGATGGCCGGACAGCTGATCGTGGGTATCGCGTTCGCGGTGCTCTCGCTCCAGTTCGCCGACCTCCGCGGCAACACTCCGGCCTCCACCAAGCTGTCCTTCGTCACGGACTTCGGCTGGTCCATCGGACCGGTGCTCTTCGTGGTCTGGGCGCTGTTCATGATTCTCGCGATGTCCAACGGCGTGAACCTGACGGACGGTCTGGACGGACTGGCCACCGGCGCCTCGGTGATGGTCTTCGGCGCCTACACCTTCATCGGCCTCTGGCAGTTCCAGGAGTCCTGCGCCAACGCGCTGACCCTGACCAACCCCGACGCCTGTTTCGAGGTACGCGATCCGCTCGACCTCGCCGTCGTCGCCTCGGCCCTCATGGGCTCCTGCTTCGGCTTCCTGTGGTGGAACACCTCACCCGCCAAGATCTTCATGGGCGACACCGGCTCGCTCGCCCTGGGCGGCGCCCTCGCGGGCCTCGCCATCTGCTCCCGTACCGAACTCCTGATCGCCCTGCTCGGCGGTCTCTTCGCCCTCATCACCATGTCCGTGGTGATCCAGGTCGGTTCGTTCCGGCTGACCGGCAAGCGCGTCTTCAGGATGGCCCCGCTCCAGCACCACTTCGAACTAAAAGGGTGGTCCGAAGTCCTTGTCGTGGTCCGGTTCTGGATCATCCAGGGCATGTGCGTGATCGTCGGACTCGGACTCTTCTACGCGGGCTGGGCGGCCGACAAGTGAGCGACCGTCAGCCGGCCGGAACGCCGGCCGGGCTCCGGGCCCGGTGGCACGGCAAGCGGGTCACCGTCGCCGGTCTCGGGGTCTCCGGGATGCCGGCGGCCCGCACGCTGAAGGACCTGGGCGCCGTCGTCACGGTCGTCAACGACGGCGACGACGAGCGTGCCCGTACCCAGGCCGCCGAACTGACCGAGGTGGGCATCACCGTACGGCTCGGCGACGGCGCGACCCTCCCCGAGGGAACCGAACTCGTCGTCACCGCGCCCGGCTGGAAGCCCGACAAGCCCCTCTTCCTGGCCGCCGCCGAAGCCGGCGTACCCGTCTGGGGAGACGTCGAACTGGCCTGGCAGCTCAGGGGCCCCGACGCCGCCCCCTGGCTGGCCGTCACCGGCACCAACGGCAAGACCACTACCGTCCGCATGCTCGCCGCGATCCTCAAGGCTGCGGGCCTCCGTACGGAGGCCGTCGGCAACATCGGCGTCTCGCTGCTCGACGCCGTCCTGCCCGACGAGAACGGCGAGGAGAAGTACGACGTCCTCGCCGTCGAACTCTCCAGCTACCAGCTGCACTGGGCGCCGAGCCTGCGCGCCCACTCCGCGGCCGTCCTCAACATCGCGCCCGACCATCTCGACTGGCACGGCTCCATGGAGGCGTACACCGCCGACAAGGGCCGTGTCTACGAGGGCAACACCGTCGCCTGCGTCTACAACGCCGCCGACAAGGTGACCGAGGACCTGGTGCGCGAGGCCGACGTCGAGGAGGGCTGCCGTGCGATCGGCTTCACCCTCGGCACCCCGGGCCCCTCCCAACTCGGCGTCGTGGAAGGCCTCCTGGTCGACCGCGCCTTCGTTGAGAACCGCACCGCCCAGGCCCAGGAACTCGCCGAGATCGGGGACGTCGACCCGCCCGCCCCGCACAACATCGCCAACGCCCTCGCGGCAGCGGCCCTCGCCCGCGCCTACGGCGTCGCACCCGCCGCCGTACGCGACGGACTGCGCGCCTTCCGCCCGGACCCGCACCGTATCGAGCACGTCGCGGACGTCGCGGGTGTCAGCTACGTGGACGACTCCAAGGCCACCAACACCCATGCCGCCGAAGCCTCACTGGCGGCCTACGACCCGATCGTCTGGATCGCCGGCGGGCTCGCCAAGGGCGCGTCCTTCGACGAGCTGGTCGAGACGTCGGCGAAGCGGCTGCGCGGCGTGGTCCTCATCGGCCGCGACCGCGCGCTGATCGCCGAAGCCCTCGCGCGACACGCCCCCGAAGTCCCGGTCGTGGACCTCGAACAGACGGACACTGGGGCTATGTCGGCCGCGGTCCGTGCGGCGGCGCGCCTCGCGCAGACCGGGGACACCGTCCTGATGGCCCCGGCCTGTGCCTCGATGGACATGTTCGTCAACTACAACAAGCGGGGCGAGGCGTTCGCGGACGCGGTCCGCGCACTCGCCGCCGAGCACGCCTGACCGACCGGCCGACAGCCCCGCGAGCGCGAGCCGCGAGGGCCCCACCGGCCGGTCCGGTCGTGCCGCGCACGACTGGAGGGGACAGCGAAGATGCCGGCCGACGACACCACGGGTGGCCGCCCGCGCCCCGTACGTCCTTCGGTACGCGGGTGGTTCCCCGCCGCCGTACCGCCCTTCGCCCTGCCGGGAGTGACCGCCGGCGCCGTCACAGGGGCCCCGCGCCCGCCCGCACCGCCCGGCCTCGCCCTGCGCGGCCGGGCCCCCGGAGCGGCCGTACGGCGGCCTCCCGCCGTCCGCGGCGGGTCCGCCGGACCCAGCGCCAGGGGGCCCCGCCCGCCGCGCGGCAACAGGGTGCGGCGGATGTACGAGCAGGCCCGCCGCGCCTGGGACCGGCCGCTCACCGCGTACTACCTGATCCTCGGCGCCAGCATGCTGCTCACCGTGCTCGGTCTGGTGATGGTCTACAGCGCCTCGATGATCAAGGCGCTGGAGCTCTCGCTGCCCGGCTCGTATTTCTTCCGCAAACAGTTCCTCGCGGCCGTCATCGGCGCCGGACTGATGCTGCTCGCCTCCCGGATGCCCGGCAAACTGCACCGCGCCCTCTCCTACCCGCTGCTCGTCGGCGCCGTCTTCCTGATGGTCCTCGTGCAGGTCCCGGGGATAGGGCACTCGGTCAACGGCAACCAGAACTGGATCTACATCGGCGGCCCCTTCCAGCTCCAGCCCAGTGAGTTCGGCAAGCTGGCGCTGATCCTGTGGGGCGCCGATCTGCTCGCCCGCAAACAAGACAAGCGGCTGCTGACCCAGTGGAAGCATCTCCTGGTGCCGCTCGTCCCCGTCGCCTTCATGCTGCTCGGCCTGATCATGCTCGGCGGCGACATGGGCACCGCGATCATCCTCACCGCGATCCTCTTCGGACTGCTGTGGCTCGCGGGGGCGCCCACCCGGCTCTTCGGCGGCGTGCTCGCCATCGCCTGTGCCCTCGGTCTCATTCTCATCAAGACCAGCCCCAACCGGATGTCCAGGCTCGCCTGCATCGGCGCCACGGACCCCGGCCCCGGCGACCAGTGCTGGCAGGCCGTGCACGGCATCTACGCGCTGGCCTCCGGCGGATGGTTCGGTTCCGGGCTCGGCGCGAGTGTGGAAAAATGGGGCCAACTCCCGGAACCTCACACGGACTTCATCTTCGCCATCACCGGGGAGGAACTGGGGCTGGCGGGGACGCTGTCGGTACTCGCCCTCTTCGCGGCTCTAGGCTATGCGGGTATCCGCGTGGCCGGACGCACGGAGGACCCCTTCGTGAGGTACGCGGCGGGAGGCGTGACCACGTGGATCACGGCGCAGGCCGTGGTCAACGTCGGCGCGGTGCTCGGTCTGCTGCCGATCGCCGGAGTCCCGCTCCCGCTGTTCTCCTACGGAGGTTCAGCCCTGCTGCCGACCATGTTCGCTGTCGGGCTGCTGATCGCGTTCGCGCGAGAGGATCCCGCCGCGAAAGCGGCCCTGGCCATGCGAAGGCCCGGCGTGAGATGGAAGACGATGAGACGGCGCGTCAAGAAGCGTCCGTCCGGAGAGCGGTGAATTTCGGTGCATGTCGTACTCGCCGGTGGGGGGACCGCCGGCCACATCGAGCCCGCGCTCGCCCTCGCGGACGCCCTGCGGAGGCAGGACCCCACCGTGGGGATCACGGCCCTCGGTACGGAGCGCGGACTCGAAACCAGGCTGGTACCCGAGCGGGGGTACGAACTGGCCCTCATCCCCGCCGTCCCGCTGCCGCGCAAGCCCACCCCTGAACTGATCACCGTCCCCGGCCGGCTCCGCGGCACCATCAAGGCCGCCGAGCAGATCCTGGAGCGCACGAAGGCGGACTGCGTCGTCGGCTTCGGTGGTTACGTCGCACTGCCCGGCTATCTCGCCGCCAAGCGCCTCGGCGTGCCGATCGTCGTGCACGAGGCCAACGCCCGCCCCGGCCTGGCCAACAAGATCGGTTCGCGGTACGCGGCGGCCGTCGCCGTCTCCACCCCGGACAGCAAGCTGCGCGGCGCCCGCTACATCGGCATCCCGCTGCGCCGTACGATCGCCACCCTCGACCGGGCGCGGGTGCGTCCCGAGGCGCGCGCCGCCTTCGGGCTCGATCCCAACCTGCCCACGCTGCTGGTCTCCGGAGGCTCGCAGGGCGCCCGCAGGCTCAACGAGGTGGTCCAGCGGGCCGCGCCGCTCCTCCAGCGCTCCGGAATCCAGATCCTGCACGCGGTCGGACCGAAGAACGAAATGCCGCGCGTCGACAACATGCCGGGAATGCCGCCGTATATCCCGGTACCGTATGTGGACCGGATGGATCTCGCCTACGCCGCTGCGGACATGATGCTCTGCCGGGCCGGCGCGATGACCGTCGCCGAACTCTCCGCCGTCGGGCTCCCGGCCGCCTACGTACCGCTGCCCGTCGGCAACGGTGAACAGCGGCTCAACGCCCAGCCGGTGGTGAAGGCCGGCGGCGGACTGCTGGTCGACGACGCCGAACTGACGCCCGAATGGGTCCAGGGCAATGTGCTGCCGGTGCTCTCCGATCCGCACCGGCTGTACGAGATGTCCCGCGCGGCAGCCGAGTTCGGCCGCAGGGACGCGGACGAGCTGCTCGTCGGCATGGTGTACGAGGCGGTCGCAGCGCGCCGTCAGGCATAGGGAGGCAGGGGCAGTGGCCGGACCGACAACCGTCGAGCGTGATGCGGAACGCACCGAGTCGGAATCCGGCCGCCCCCGTTCGGGGCGGCCCCAGCGCCGTCGATTCCGGCTTCCCGGCCGCCGTTTTCTGCTTCTTCTTACTTCGTTGATCGTGCTCGGTGGCGGGGGAATCTGGCTGCTTTACGGCTCTGCCTGGCTGAGGGTCGAGCAGGTGAAGACTTCGGGGGTCGAGGTGCTGAAGCCCGCCGAGGTGGAAGCCGCCGCGGCAGTTCCGTTCGACACCCCCCTGATTTCCGCCGACACCGAAGCGATTGAGCGTCGACTTCGGCAGAAGCTGCCGCATATCGACTCGGTGGATGTCGAACGGTCATGGCCGAACGGCATCGGTCTGAAAGTGACGGAGCGAAAGCCCGCGCTGGTTATCGAAAAGGGAGCAAAGTTCATCGAAGTGGACGCGAAGGGCGTTCGTTTCGCCACCGTCGACAAGGCCCCGAAGGGCGTACCCCTGCTGGAATTGACGGTGGATCAGTCCCCGAGTGTGCGACGCTTCACAGCCAGCCGTCTGATGTCCGAAGCGGTACGTGTCTGGGACGAACTCCCGGGCAAAGTCGCCGACGCCACCAGTGTGGTGAAGGTCCGTTCGTACGACTCGATCTCACTGGAGTTGACCGGCGGGCGCACCGTGATGTGGGGGAGCGGCGAGGACGGCGGCGCGAAGGCGCGGGCTCTCACCGCTCTCATGAAAGCAGTTCCCGACGCGGCGCACTTCGATGTGAGTGCGCCCACCGCCCCTTCCGTATCAGGGAGTTGACGCGCATATGTGCTGACCAGCACCCTGGTTGGTCAGCCCTGTGCGTGATCACATAGGGTGAAAAGAAAAACGGGAGGTTCGGCGTGTTCGTTGAACGTGCGCCACGTGTCGACTTAGTGTCCTGTTCGGAAGAGTCCAAGAAGCAGACACTCTGGTAACCCTAAACTTCAAGGTTAGGGTTCGGGTCGGCGTCCGGACCGTCCCATCGGCATCAGTCCCCGCCTCGCGACAACAGCGAAGCGGCGACACGTAACTCGAGGCGAGAGGCCTTCGACGTGGCAGCACCGCAGAACTACCTCGCAGTCATCAAGGTCATCGGTGTCGGCGGCGGTGGTGTCAATGCCATCAACCGAATGATCGAGGTCGGCCTCAAGGGCGTCGAGTTCATCGCGATCAACACCGACGCGCAAGCCCTGTTGATGAGCGACGCCGACGTCAAGCTCGACGTCGGCCGTGAACTCACCCGCGGCCTCGGCGCCGGGGCGAACCCGGCAGTCGGCCGCAAGGCGGCCGAGGACCACCGCGAGGAGATCGAGGAGGTCCTCAAGGGGGCCGACATGGTCTTCGTCACCGCCGGCGAAGGCGGTGGAACCGGTACCGGCGGCGCTCCCGTCGTCGCCAACATCGCCCGCTCGCTCGGCGCCCTCACGATCGGCGTCGTCACCCGGCCCTTCACCTTCGAGGGCCGGCGGCGCGCGAACCAGGCGGAGGACGGCATCGCCGAACTCCGTGAAGAGGTCGACACCCTCATCGTCATCCCCAACGACCGCCTGCTGTCCATCTCGGACCGTCAGGTGAGTGTTCTGGACGCGTTCAAGTCCGCGGACCAGGTGCTCCTCTCGGGTGTCCAGGGCATCACCGACCTCATCACCACGCCGGGTCTGATCAACCTCGACTTCGCCGACGTCAAGTCCGTGATGTCCGAGGCCGGATCGGCCCTCATGGGCATCGGCTCCGCACGCGGCGACGACCGCGCGGTGGCCGCCGCGGAGATGGCGATCTCCTCGCCGCTCCTCGAAGCGTCCATCGACGGCGCGCGCGGTGTGCTGCTCTCCATCTCCGGCGGTTCCGACCTCGGTCTCTTCGAGATCAACGAGGCCGCGCAACTGGTCAGTGAGGCCGCGCACCCCGAGGCCAACATCATCTTCGGCGCCGTCATCGACGACGCCCTCGGCGACGAGGTACGGGTCACCGTGATCGCGGCAGGCTTCGACGGCGGACAGCCGCCGACCCGCCGCGAGGCCGGCCTCACCTCGGCCAAGCGGGAGGAGCAGCCGTCCTACCGCTCCGCCGTCCAGGAGCCCGAGTCGGGCCGCCCCACCGGCGGGCTCGGCACGGTCCCGCGCGAGGAGGCGCCCGCTCCCGAGCCGGCCCCGGTGGCCAACGAGAAGTCCCTGCCGCCCGTCTCGCCGCCGCACGTCCCGCCGGCCCGTCCGTACCAGGACACCCAGGCCGAAGAGCTGGATGTTCCGGACTTCTTGAAGTGATAGGCCAGCACAACGCGTTGAGCTCCGCCGGCGGCGCCCATTTCGCTTTCACCGACAGGTGGGGCGGGGTGAGCGCCGCTCCGTACGAGCAGCTCAACCTCGGCGGCGCGGTCGGCGACGACCCCGCCGCCGTACGCGCCAACCGGACCGCCGCCGCCGAGTCCCTCGGGCTCGACGCGGCAAGGGTCGTGTGGATGAACCAGGTGCACGGCCGCGATGTCGCCGTCGTCGAAGGACCCTGGGAGCCGGCCGGAGCGGGCGCGATCCCGGCGGTCGACGCCGTGGTCACCACGAGCCGGGGGCTCGCACTCGCCGTACTGACCGCGGACTGTGTCCCGGTCCTGCTGGCCGACCCGGTGGCGGGAGTCGCGGCCGCCGCGCACGCCGGCCGCCCGGGAATGGTCGCGGGAGTCGTCCCCGCCGCCGTCGACGCGATGATCGCGCGGGGCGCCGAGCCCTCCCGTATCACCGCCCGGACCGGACCCGCCGTCTGCGGACGCTGTTACGAGGTCCCCGAAGCCATGCGGGCCGAAGTCGCCGAAGCCGTACCGGAGTCCTGGGCCGAGACCAGCTGGGGCACCCCCGCCGTCGACGTCGTGGCCGGGGTGCACGCCCAACTCGCCGCACTCGGGATCGGGGACCGGCACCGCTCGGGGATCTGCACCCTCGAATCGGCAGACCATTTCTCGTACCGCCGCGACCGCACCACCGGACGGCTCGCCGGATATGTCTGGCTGGGGGCGTCATGACCGATCGCGCGACCGAACTCGCCGAAAATCTTCACAAGGTGGAGAACCGTATCTCCTCCGCCTGCGCCGCGGCCGGGCGGAACCGGGACGAAGTAACCCTGATCGTCGTCACCAAGACCTACCCCGCGAGCGATGTCCGGCTCCTTCATGAACTGGGAGTGCGGCATGTCGCCGAGAACCGGGACCAGGACGCGGCGCCCAAGGCCGCCGCGTGCGCGGATCTGTCGCTGACATGGCACTTCGTGGGTCAGTTGCAGACCAACAAAGTCCGTTCCGTGGTCGGTTACGCCGACATCGTGCAGTCGGTCGACCGGCTCAGGCTCGTCTCGGCGCTGTCCGCCGCCGCGGTGCGGACGGACCGTGAGATCGGCGCGCTCATCCAGGTGGCGCTCGACGCGGATTCGGGTGCGCGAGGCGAGCGGGGCGGCGTCGCGCCGGACGGAATCGGGGAGTTGGCGGCGGCCGTCGCCGAGGCTCCGGGGCTGCGGCTGGACGGTCTCATGACCGTGGCACCACTCGCCGGACAGTATGCCGATCACCAACAGGCCGCGTTCGAGCGGCTGCTGGAATTGTCATCCCTGCTGCGCGCGGACCATCCTGCTGCGAACATGGTGTCAGCAGGGATGAGTGCGGACCTCGAAGCAGCCGTTTCGGCCGGAGCGACACATGTGCGCGTCGGTACGGCGGTACTCGGAGTCCGCCCCCGGCTCGGGTAACGTCGCGAAGCAAGTCGGACCACAGCAGAAAATATGGTCATTTCCGCCGAAAGGTGGATGGGCCGCGTGGATCGAGGGCACTTGGTGACGAGGCCGATCCACCACAGAGCGGAGGACTCAGAGCATGGCCGGCGCGATGCGCAAGATGGCGGTCTACCTCGGCCTCGTGGAGGACGATGGGTACGACGGCCGGGGTTTCGACCCCGATGACGACTTCGAACCCGAGCCCGAACCCGAGCGTGAACACCGGCGCCACCAGCCGGTGCGCCAGGTCGAACGGGACGAACCGGTACGAGTGGTGCAGCCACCTCCGCAGCGTGAACGGGAGCGTCAGCCGGTGCCGGTAGCGGCGGAAAGCGGACGTCCTGCCCGAATCGCCCCCGTGGCATCCATCACACCTGAACGCCCCAGCCTGGAGAAGAACGCACCAGTGATCATGCCCAAGGTCGTCTCCGAACGAGAGCCCTACCGCATCACCACACTGCACCCGCGGACCTACAACGAGGCCCGTACCATCGGGGAACACTTCCGCGAGGGGACTCCGGTGATCATGAATCTGACCGAGATGGACGACACCGATGCGAAGCGACTTGTCGACTTTGCCGCGGGACTTGTCTTCGGTCTCCATGGCAGCATTGAGCGAGTGACGCAGAAGGTGTTCCTGTTGTCGCCTGCTAACGTCGATGTCACGGCGGAGGACAAGGCCCGTATCGCAGAGGGCGGGTTCTTCAACCAGAGCTGAGATTCGACACCGGGAACGACCCGGCCACGAGGCCGGACCAGAGAGCCAGGGGAGAGGGAAGCGCGGGATGAGCGTTGCGCTACAGGTGGTCTACATCGCGCTGGTGTGCTTCCTCATCGTGCTGATCTTCCGGCTGGTCATGGATTACGTCTTCCAATTCGCCCGCTCATGGCAGCCCGGCAAGGCGATGGTGGTCGTTCTGGAGGCCACCTACACTGTCACCGATCCACCGCTCAAGCTTCTGCGGCGGTTCATCCCGCCGTTGCGTCTCGGGGGCGTGGCACTCGACCTGTCCTTCTTCGTTCTGATGATCATCGTGTACATCCTGATCTCGGTCGTCAGTGGCCTTGCGAGGGGCATGTGAACGATACGGTCTTGCCGACTGCCGACGACTACGTAGAGGTGAAGAAGAGATGCCGTTGACCCCCGAGGACGTGCGGAACAAGCAGTTCACGACCGTCCGCCTCCGAGAAGGCTACGACGAGGACGAGGTCGATGCCTTCCTAGACGAGGTCGAGGCCGAACTGACGCGCCTGCTTCGTGAGAACGAGGATCTGCGCGCCAAGCTCGCCGCCGCGACGCGTGCCGCCGCGCAGAACCAGCAGCAGCAGCAACAGCAGCAGGGGATGCGCAAGCCGCCGGAGCAGCAGGAGCGGCCCGGTGCGCCTGTCCCCGCCGCCATATCTGGACCGCCGGTGCAGCAGCAGCAGCCCCCGCAGATGGGCCAGCCCCAACTGCCCGGTGGGCCGCCGCAGCTTCCCGCCGGCCCCGGTGGACACGGCCCCGGCCCGGGTGGACACCCCGGTCACGGCCCCGGCCCGCAGGGTCAGCACGGTCCCGGACCCATGCAGGGCGGCCCCATGCAGGGGCAGATGCAGGGCGGTCCGATGCAGGGCCAGATGCAAGGGCAGATGCAGGGCGGTCCCATGGGTGGACCGATGGGCGGACCCATGGGTCATGGCCCGGGTCCCGGTCAGGGCGGTCCCGGCGGCGACAGCGCCGCGCGTGTGCTCTCGCTCGCCCAGCAGACGGCCGACCAGGCGATCGCGGAGGCCCGTTCCGAGGCCAACAAGATCGTCGGCGAGGCGCGCAGCCGCGCCGAGGGTCTGGAGCGGGACGCCCGTGCGAAGGCGGACGCCCTTGAGCGGGACGCGCAGGAGAAGCACCGCGTGGCGATGGGCTCCCTGGAGTCCGCGCGCGCGACGCTGGAGCGCAAGGTCGAGGACCTGCGCGGCTTCGAGCGCGAGTACCGGACACGGCTGAAGTCCTACCTGGAGAGCCAGCTGCGGCAGTTGGAGACCCAGGCCGACGATTCGCTGGCCCCGCCGCGTACGCCTGCGGCGGCCTCGCTGCCGCCGTCGCCGTCCATGGCACCGGCCGGTGCGGGCGCGATGGGTCACACGATGGGTGGCAACCCGTCCATGGGCGGTGGGCACGGTCCCTCGTCGGGCGGCCCGTCGTACGGGAACCAGCAGCAGATGTCCCCGGCGATGACGCAGCCGATGGCACCGGTACGGCCGCAGGCGCCGCAGCCCATGCAGCCGATGCAGCAGGCGCCGTCGCCGATGCGGGGATTCCTGATCGACGAGGACGACAACTGACGGGGGTTGGGCGCGGGAGCCGCGCGCAGCCGTCGGCAGGCTGAAGGGCCGGGCCCGGGGTATGAACCCCGGGCCCGGC
>NZ_JBHXRX010000080.1:0-33378 GCF_042714995.1 Streptomyces sp. NPDC058665 | reverse complement strand
GAGACATCCGCGTCGGCCCACCGGCTTCTCGTATACGGCCCGGTCACAGGCCCCGGCGGGGCGCGGGTGGCAGGGCCATCTGCGGGCGGCCCGACTGATACTGCCGACCGCTCTGCCAGGTGAACGGGGCCTGCTGCCCCGAGGACGACCCGTGCATCCCCGTACCGAAGGCGGTGAAGCCCAGGCTCTCCTCACCGCTCCGGTCGCCCGGCAGTGTCCTGAACGACCGCAGATACTCGGAGTACAGGGCGTCGTAGATCGGCGTGGCCGAGTATCCGGACGAGTAACCGGCCGACGGGTCCTGGGCCGGGCGCATCGCGGGGACCTGGGGCTGGTACTGCTGGCGGGGACGGTCGTATGAGTGCACGTAGGTGCCAACGACCCCGTCGTCCGTCGGATGCGGGCTGACCGGCGAAAATGCTGGTCGGGAGGGTCGGGAGGGGTGTACGGGGGAGCCGTCGGGGGCGTGGGCCGGGTCTTCGGCGCGCTCCCGCTCCTCGCCGCGGTGCTTGCCCTCGGGGCGTTCCCCGGCCCGGTACTCCGCGGGCCGGTACTCCTCCGAAGGAGCGGGTCCCTCGTCCGTCACGTGCCGGCCAGCGGCATCGCCGCCGCCACCAGGCGGCCGTCCGCCGCCGCCTTGTCGAGCGCGTCGCGCAGCAGGTCCTCCCGCGGCTGCTGCCCGATGTAGCCGACCGGCGCGGCGAAGACGAGGACCGTACGCGACTTGTTGGCGGCGGCCCGCCAGTCGCCGGTGACCTGGAGCGGCTGATGGGCCTGCCACCAGGCGACCGGGGTGCCACCGCCCGTACCGGGCTGGAGGACCGCGTGCAGCTGGCCCATGGCGAGCAGCACCGACCAGCCGGGCAGTGAGCGCGGGGCCCGGTTCAGATCACCGATCGGCTGGAAGCCCTGCTCCACCAGGAGCGGCAGGAACTCGTCCTCCCCGGCGAGCGAACCGGGCCGGGCGATGGGTCCGGTCGGCTCGACGACCAGGGCGGGGTGCAGCTGGTTGTCGATCAGGACCAGACCGCTGGTGACACCGAGGACGGCCTGGTCGCCGCCGCTGCCCGGCGCCGCCTGCGGGTCGCCGCCCGTGATGCTCCGGACGGCGCCCTGGAGCTGGTCCTCGGCCACCTTGACGACCTGCGAGGGGATGCAGGTCGCGTGGGCGAAGGCGAGGACGGCGGTCTCCTCGCCGATGAACAGCACCGTGCTGGTGCGCTCAGTTTCGGAGTCGCCCGGGGTACGGCAGGAAGTGCAGTCGTAGCTGCCCGGGGAGTTCTCGCCGACGAGCAGGCGATCGGCTTCTTCGTCGCCGATCTCGGCGCGTACGTCTTCGCTGACGTCGAGCATGCGCGGCACGGGTGGCTCCTCGAACTCGGTGCGTGGGCCGGGCTGTTCCCGGCTGGTAAAGAGACAACGGGTGAGCTGTCGCCGGGGTCACGCGCGAAGCCGGGCGAATCGAACCACCCGCCCGGCCCACGAGGTGTCCTGCCGCTCCCGCCGGGCTCGCGGGGCCTGGCACGCACGTTCCCCTCCGTGGCCCCTGAGGGGGCACGGGAGACGGCCTCCGCCGCCTCGCGACCGCAGGCACCGACGGGGCATCAGCCGCTGCCCCGGCGGGCGCTCCCGCATCGGGCCTGATCGGCAGGGCACCTCTCGCACGTACGGGTGAAGCTTCCGGCCGTCCCCGCCCCGCCGCGCGGGAGCCGCCGCCGTGCTGCGCGACGGTGCCACGGTGCCGCCGCACCCGGCGGCGGCCGACGGCGCCGCTCGCGCGTGCGCCGGCGTGCGACCGGACGGGCCGGCCCCCGGCGCCACAGTCGCTCCAGGCCGACCAGGGAGACACCGCAGCCCATGCACATCTCTTTTCTGCTCCACAACGCGTTCGGCGTCGGGGGCACGATCCGCACCACGTTCAATCTCACGCGGGTGCTCGCCGAGCGGCACGACGTCGAGATCGTCTCGGTCTTCCGCCACCGCGAGGAGCCGACGCTGAGCGCGCCCGAAGGCGTCCCGCTCCGCCATCTCGTCGATCTGCGCAAGAACAGCCCGGACTACGACGGCGGCCACCCCGACATGGCCCGGCCGGCCACCGTCTTCCCGCGCGGCGACGGCCGGCACAAGCAGTACAG
The DNA here is from genome assembly GCF_042714995.1 of Streptomyces sp. NPDC058665. NCBI lineage: Bacteria > Bacillati > Actinomycetota > Actinomycetes > Kitasatosporales > Streptomycetaceae > Streptomyces > Streptomyces sp. NPDC058665. The sequence goes on along the minus strand of NZ_JBHXRX010000080.1, from coordinate 31,243 downwards.
CCGCCTCACCGACACCCGTATCGGCGAGCATCTGAGGTCGCTGAGAGCCGACGTCGTCGTAGGCACCCGCCCGGGACTCAACTGCCACATCGCCCGGCAGACCGCGCGCGGCCCGGTCCGGGTCGGCCAGGAGCACCTCACGCTGAACACCCACAGCCACCGGCTGCGCCGCGAGATCGCCCACCGGTATGTACTTCTCGACGCCGTCACGACCGTCACCGAGGCCGACGCCCACGCTTACCGCACCCGGCTGCGGCTGCCCGGCGTACGGATCGACGCGGTGCCCGGCAGTGTGCCCGAGCCGGCCGTCGCCCCCGCCGACTCCACCGGGAAGTGGGTCGTGGCGGCGGGCAGACTGACCTCGGTCAAGCGGTACGACCTGCTGATCACGGCCTTCGCCAAGGTGGTGGCCGCGCGGCCGGACTGGCGGCTGCGGATCTACGGCGCGGGCGACGCGACCGGCAACGAACGCGACGCGCTGCGTGCCCTGATCGACGAGCGCGGGCTCTACAACCACGTACAGCTCATGGGCACGGCGAACCCGCTGGAGCCCGAGTGGGTCAAGGGCTCGATCGCCGTCGTGACATCGAGCGTCGAATCCTTCGGCATGACCATCGTCGAGGCGATGCGCTGCGGCGTGCCCGTCGTCTCCACCGACTGCCCGCACGGGCCGGGCGAGATCATCGAGGACGGGGTCGACGGCCGCCTGGTGCCGGTCGGGGACGTGGACGCGATCGCCGGCGGACTCCTCACCCTGATCGAGGACGACGAACTGCGGCGGCGTACGGGCCTGGCGGCCCTGAAGTCGTCCGCCCGGTTCGACCCCGCGCGGATCGCCGAGCGCCACGAGGCGCTGTACGCCGAACTGGTCGCCCGGGGGAGGAACGGGGGACCGCGCGAGACGGTGCTCGGCACCGTACGGCGCGGCCGTGGCCTTCTCCTGGGAGGCGCGCACTCCGTACGCGAACTGGCGGCGGCCGCCGTCCGCAAGGGGAGGACCGCGTGAGCGCCCTCGTCGCACACTGCACGGCCGACGCGGCCGGCACCGTGACCTTCGAACTGGCCGGAGCGGCGGAGGCTTCCGGTGCGGAGCTGGTGCTGCGGCGGCGCGGCGCCACGCCGGCCGACGAGGTCCGCCTTCCGCTGACCGGACCGCGCGCCGTACTCGACCGCGCCACCCCGCTCGCCGAGGGCCGCTGGGACATCCTCCTCGTCGTGGAGGGGAGCAAGGGCCAAGGTGACGGCGACGGACAGCCCGTCCGGCCCGGCACCAGGGACGTACGCGCGCTCGTCGACCGGATCCCCGGCGCGGGCCCGGTCACCGTCCGCGTCCCCTACCCGACCGCCGACGGCCGCCTCGCGCTGCGCTGCTGGGTCCGCGCACCCCACGCGGAGGCCGGGGCGATCCAGCTCGCGGACGGTGCCATGACCGTACGGGGCGTGCTGTACGGCGCCGACGCGGGCGACGGCGCGAGTGTCGAGGCGCGGCGCAACCCGAGCGAGGGCGCCGCGGCACCCCGAACGCACCGGGTCCCGCTGACCGGCGGTGCGGACGGCGCCTTCAGCTTCACGCTGCCGTACGCGGAACTGGCCGAACCGGCCATGACCGCACGGCGGTTGTGGGACCTGTGGCTGCTGCCCGCACCCGGCGCGGACCCCGTCAGGCTCTCCCGGATCCTCGACGATGTATGGGACCGCCGGAGCATCCATGTCTACCCGGCGTACCGGGCGGACGGCTGGCTGGCCGCCCCCTGCTACTCGGGCGACAACAACCTCCATGTACGGCTCGACCCGCGGACCTGAGCGTCTCGGCCCCCGAGCGTCTCGGCCGACCGTCCATGCGGACGGAAGCTGTCCTCGACGGCTGACAGAATCTCCGCATGCTGGACACCTCGGCCCGACTCCTGCGTCTGCTCTCCCTGCTCCAGGCCCACCGCGAATGGTCGGGCCCCGATCTGGCCGAACGCCTCGGGGTGACACCGCGCACCGTACGGCGCGACGTCGGCCGGCTCCGTGAGCTCGGCTACCCGGTGAACGCCAGTCCCGGCACCGGCGGCGGCTACCAGCTCGGCGCCGGGGCCGAACTGCCGCCGCTCCTGCTGGACGACGAGGAGGCCGTCGCCGTCGCCGTCGGACTGCGTACGGCGGCGGGCAACGGCATCGACGGCATCGGCGAGACGTCCGTCCGCGCCCTGGCCAAGCTGGAACAGGTCCTGCCCGGCCGGCTGCGCCGCCGGGTCGGCGCGCTCAACGCGTTCACCGTCCCGATGCTCCGGGGCCCCGGCTCGACCGTCGACGCGAGCGTGCTCACCGAGCTGGCGAATCTCTGCCGGGACGGCGAGCGGCTGCGTTTCGACTATCTCGACCACGGCGGCGCCGCCAGCCGCCGCACCGTGGAGCCGCACCGGCTGGTGTGCACCGAGCGCCGCTGGTATCTGGTGGCCTGGGACCTGGACCGCGCCGACTGGCGTACGTTCCGGGCCGACCGTGTCACCCCGAGGCCGCCGCACGGCCCCCGCTTCCCGCCCCGCGAACCGCCCGCCGACGATCTGGCCGCCTATGTCTCCGAGGGCGTCTCCACGCGGGCGTACGCCAACGCCGCGGTGTTCAGGCTCCATGTCTCCGCGGCCGATGCGGCGCAGCTCGTGTCACCGTCCGCCGGTGTGCTGGAGCCGGTCGACGCGCACAGCTGTCTGCTGCGCACCGGGGCGGGCGGCCTCGACGTGATGGTGGTCCACGTGATGCTCCTCGGTGTCGACTTCGAGGTGGTCGAACCGCAGGAGCTGACCGCGCACATACGGACGGCACGGGACCGCCTTTCCAGGGCGCTGGGGGACGCTCCGTAACAAGAGAGGGACGGGAGCCGCCGCGTTCGCCCCTCATCCGGAAGGTGTCGTACCGCCCGTGATTGTGCGAGGGGGAGGTTAATTCCAAGCCGCGTGTCAATTACCGGAGGTCCGTCGAACGGGGGAATTCGGGGCATAAAAAATACGGTGATCTTCGAACCTGCCGAATTGCTTATCGCTTACTTACGGCCGATGTGTGAAGGCCTCCGAGAAGGCGCCGGGGAGTCGCCGAACACATGTCGTGATCCTGTGACACAAGTGTGACGCTGTCGTATGTAAGTGAGTGGGGACAGTGACCGCGAAGCCCGCCAGGCACCCGCTTCCGTCACCGTCCGGCGTCACCCGCCGGCCGGGCCGGAAGCGCCGACAAGCCCTACGCTGAGCCCTATGGCATCGATACCGACACCTCCGGCGCAGCCCGACGACGCGCCCGACTCCTATGTGGGCCTCGGCGCGGTCGAGGCCGAACGCATCGCGCGCGAGCGCGGCTGGACCACCGTCAGAGCGCTGCCGCCGGGCGCCATCATCACCCTGGAGTATCTCCAGGGGCGGTTGAACTTCGAGGTCGAGAACGACACCGTCATCCGCTGCTGGCTCGGCTGAACCCGCGCGTACGAGCGCTCACGAACGGGAAGACCCCGGCGCGCGCGCCGGGGTCTTCCGCTGTCGGGACCGGAGTTCAGCCGCCCGTAAGCGGCCGTGAGCGCGGCGGACGGCGGCTGCCCGCCGGGGTGATCGGCGTCCGCTCCGAGCGCGCCGTGGCGTGCGGCCGGGGCTGGGTGAGCTGCGCGGAGGTGTTCCTGCCGGCCGAGTTGCGTCCCGAGTGCGCCGTGCCGACCGTCGAACGGCCGGCGTCCTCGTCCTCCTGCGCCGGGAGTTGAGGGACTATCACGGGCCAGGGCCCGCCGGCGGGCGCCGGCTCGGACACCGTCCTGCGCCGCTCGCGCCACCGCTCACGCACGGTGAAGACAGCGGCCTCCGTACGGGCGATCGTCGGCTCGAACCATGGCAGGGCGAGCAGGATCAGCAGACCGGCGACCCAGCCGAGCAGCACGTCGCTCAGCCAGTGCGTACCCAGATAGACGGTCGTCGCGCCGACCCCGAGCGCGACCACGGACGACCCGATCGACAGATAGCGCCTGGCCCGTGGCGTGGTGGCCAGATAGGCCAGGATGCCCCAGGTCACCACCGCGTTCGCGGTGTGTCCTGAGGGGAATATGTCGCCGCCCGCGAAGAGTTCGGCCGATCCGATCTGCGTCGCGTAATGCGGGCCGAGCCGGCCGAGGCCGAGCTTCACCGCGCCCACGGTCACGTTGAGCAGCAGCAACGACGCGCCGAGGACGAGCAGCGGACGCAGCGTGTGCTGGCGCCAGGACCGCCACCCCAGCCAGGCGGCGATCATCACTGCGGTGGGGCCGCGCTGGCCGAGCACCACGAAGTAGTCGAGGAAGGCGTGCAGTTGCTGCCACTGCTGGTACGGCCGGAACAGCATGATCTTCCAGTCGAGGACCACCAGCCAGGACGAGGCGAGGACGGCGACGACGATGGCGAGATAGATCGCCAAAGTCCCGCCGAAGAGGGTCGCGCGGGTACGGCTCATCCGCGGGATCTCTATCTTCGGCGGCTCCGGCTCCCGGTCCAGTCGGGCGAAGATGTCGGTACGCACCCAATCGACGTTACAGCGAGTGAACGGCCGACTCGGTCGTTCCAGTCTCTTTGTGATGACGATGTGATGTGGAGTGTGTCTCGGATCGCTGTTTATCCGAGGCGGTTCCGCAATTTCATGTGACCTTCCGCCCTATTGCCCGTGGCGGGGCCCCGGTAACTGTCTATCTGCGAAACAGAATTAGTTCACCGTGGCGTCGCACGGAATTTTCCGGCCGCTTGACCGAAGCTTGACCGCGCCGAGGTGACCCCCCGGCCGCCCGCGGCCCGTCCCCGTACGCCACACTTCGACGTCCGGCGGGTGAGATGAGCCACGTTCGAAGCAGGGGAACTCGCGTACTGTGTCCGGCACTCGCCCGCCGATGCCGGGCCGCCCCGGGGGACCGCCACCGCCCCGGCCGGTCCGCCGAGCGCGAGAATCATTGGGAGGTAGGGAGATGTCCGGGACCACCACGGCCGGAGCGCGCCTGCGTGCCGCCGTCGGCGGCGGTGCCCATGGCGCCGGCGTCAACCGGTGGGCCGTCCTGGTCGTCCTCTGCGTCAGTCTGCTGCTCGTCGCGCTCGACGCGACCGTGCTGCACGTCGCCATCCCCGCCGTCACCGAGGACCTGCGCCCCAGCGGTGTCGAGCTGCTGTGGATCGTGGACGCCTACCCGCTGGTCTGCGCCGCGCTGCTGATCCTCTTCGGCACCCTCGGCGACCGGATCGGCCGCCGCCGGGTCCTGCTCCTGGGCTACGGCATCTTCGGCCTGGCATCGGTGGCCGCCGCACTCGCCTCCTCGCCCGGCATGCTGATCGCCTCCCGCGCCCTGCTGGGCGTCGGCGGCGCGATGATCATGCCCGCCACGCTCTCCATCCTCCGCGCGGTCTTCCCCGACCGGCGCGAGCGCGCCATGGCGATCGGCATCTGGACGGCGGTGGCCGCCGTCGGCGCCGCGACCGGACCGGTGCTCGGCGGGTTCCTCGTCGAACACTTCTGGTGGGGTTCGGTCTTTCTGATCAATGTGCCGCTGATGGCGCTGATCCTCCCCGTCGCCCGCTTCCTGCTGCCCGAGTCGAAGGGCGGCTGCGACGGTCCCTGGGACGTGGCCGGCGCGCTGATGGCGGCGGCCGGGGTGCTCGGCGCGGTCCTCGGGGTCAAGCGCCTCGGCGCCGGAGCCTCGATGCTCGACGTCAAGACCTTCGGCCCGCTGCTGCTCGGCGCGGTCCTGCTCTTCCTCTTCGTACGGCGGCAGAAACGCCGGAAGCATCCGCTCATAGATGTACGGATGTTCGCCCGGCCTGCCTTCTCGACCTCCGTCGGCTGCATCGTCCTCGCCATGCTCGCGCTGGTCGGCCTGGAGCTGATCGCCGTCCAGTACCTCCAACTGGTGCTCGGGCTCAGCCCGCTGGAGACCGGACTGCGGCTGCTGCCGCTCACCTTCGCCGCCATGGCGGCGGGCGCCACCGGGTCGTACACCCTGCGCGGGGTCGGTCCGCGCCGGATGGTGGCCTGCGGGTTCGTCCTCACCGCGGGCGCCGTGCTGCTGCTGGTGATGATGGGCGACCACGACCGGCCCGCGCTGCTGACGACGGCTTTCGTGCTGCTCGGTTTCGGTCTCCAGTCCACGCTCTTCGGCGCGTACGAGTCGATGCTCAGCGAGGCGCCACCCGAGCAGGCGGGCGGGGCCGCCGCCATCGGCGAGACGTCGTACCAGCTCGGCGCGGGCATGGGCATCGCGCTGCTCGGCAGCGTCATGAACGCGGCGTACGCGCCCGGCCTGGCGTCGGGCGCGGTCGACGGGGTGCCGGCGGCGGCGGGGTCGGCCGCCTCCCACTCGCTGGGGGAGGCGTACCAGGTGGCCGCCCAGCTGGGTGGTCCGACGGGCGAGGCCCTGCGCAGCGCGGCGCGTCAGTCCTTCGTGCACGGTCTGCATGTCACGCTCCTGGTCAGCGCGGCCCTGCTGCTGCTCGGCGCGGTGGCCGCGCTGCGGCTGCCCCGGGTGATGGACTGCGGCGCACCGCCCTGCGGGGAGGCCGCGGAGACGGCGGAACGGGTGGGAACGGGGATACCGGGGCCACGCGACGGCGCCGGAAGGGACGGCGGGGCGGTCGGCGCCGCCGTCCCCGCGGGCCGGGCCCCGGCGCGCGGCGGTGACTCTGGACGGGCCCCGGCCCTGCGCCGTAATGTCGGCGCCGAGCGTAACTAGCGCTGCTAGTTTTACTGATCCGCGAGCCGCCGGAGGCAGCCCTCATGTCCGCACCCTCAGCCTCGACGCCGTCCTCCTCGAAGCCCTCGTCCTCGAAGCGTCCGCCCTTCGACCCCCGCGACCCCCTCGGTCTCGACGATCTGCTGGAGCCCGAGGAGCTGGCCGTCCGCGACACGATGCGCTCCTGGGCCACCGACCGGGTCATGCCGCACATCGCCGAGTGGTACGAGCGCGGCGAGCTGCCCGGCATCCGTGAACTCACCCGTGAGCTCGGCTCCCTCGGCGCGCTCGGCATGTCGCTCCAGGGCTACGGGTGCGCGGGCGCCAGCTCCGTGCAGTACGGCCTCGCCTGTCTGGAGCTGGAGGCCGCCGACTCCGGCATCCGCTCGCTCGTCTCCGTACAGGGCTCGCTCGCGATGTACGCGATCCACCGGTTCGGCTCCGAGGAGCAGAAGCGGCGGTGGCTGCCCGGCATGGCGGCCGGCGAGACCATCGGCTGCTTCGGTCTCACCGAACCCGACCACGGCTCAGACCCGGCCGGGATGCGCACGTACGCCAGGCGCGACGGCACCGACTGGGTGCTCACAGGACGCAAGATGTGGATCACGAACGGGTCGGTCGCGGGTGTCGCCGTCGTCTGGGCCCAGACGGACGACGGCATCCGCGGCTTTCTCGTACCGGCCGGCAGCCCCGGCTTCTCGGCGCCCGAGATCAAGCACAAGTGGTCGCTGCGCGCGTCGGTCACCAGCGAACTGGTCATGGACGAGGTACGGCTGCCGGCCGACGCCGTACTCCCGGATGCGACCGGTCTGCGCGGTCCCCTCAGCTGCTTGAGCCATGCCCGTTACGGGATCGTCTGGGGCTCGATGGGGGCGGCGCGCGCCAGTTTCGAGTCGGCGGTGGACTACGCGAAGACCCGCGAACAGTTCGGCAGGCCGATCGGCGGCTTCCAGCTCACCCAGGCCAAACTCGCCGACATGGCGCTCGAACTGCACAAGGGGATTCTGCTCGCGCACCATCTCGGCCGGCGGCTGGACGCGGGGAGACTCCTCCCCGAGCAGGTCAGCTTCGGCAAGCTCAGCAATGTGCGGGAGGCGATCGAGATCTGCCGTACCTCGCGCACGATCCTCGGCGCCAACGGGATCTCGCTCGAATATCCCGTGATGCGCCACGCGACGAATCTGGAGTCGGTGCTCACCTACGAGGGCACCGTCGAGATGCACCAGCTCGTGCTGGGCAAGGCACTCACCGGTCTCGATGCCTTCCGGTGACCGGGGGACGACCCGGTGAGTGCCTCGCTCAGCTCTGGTTGAAGAAGCCGTCCCGGCCGTGTGTCTTCGACTCCCCGCTGACGATCTCGGTGTCGGCGGGGGTCAGCAGGAACACCCGGGTGGCGACACGGTCGATCGAGCCGCGGAGGCCGAAGATCAGACCGGCGGCGAAGTCGACGACGCGCTTGGCGTCGGCGGGCTCCATCGCGGTGAGGTTGAGGATGACCGGGACGCCCTCCCGGAAGAGCTCGCCGATGCCACGCGCGTCCCGGAAGCTCTCCGGCGTGACGGTGGCGATCCTGCGGTCCTGTTCGGGAGCAGACTCGGCGGCGATCCGCACCCGCGGATCGGTCTTCCAAGCCTCGTTGCTCTCGGCACCCTCGGAGTACTCGTCGTCGTAGTAACGCTCGTCGTTGTCCTCAACGAGGCCCAGCCAGGCACTCGCCTTGCGCACCGATCCCATGGACGCCTCCTTTCACCGCGGTCGCTTGTGGTTCCGCATCCCTATGGTTGTCCATGATGCGGATTGCGCGCCAAGTGGATTGTCGGCGCGCAGGGGATTCGTGACGGTACTGGTGCAGAAGATATGGCGATTCGTCAGGGTTCTTCCTGCGTACGGGCCCTGACGCACTGAAAATATGAAAGTCCGGCCAGACGGGTGACGGTGGGGACGTACGAGTGAATCGTCCGCTCGATACGATGCCAGGCGCACCGTCGAACCACACCCCGGGGGAAGCACCGTGTTCGGAATTGTGAGGCCTTGCGGCCATCGGCTCTCGGAAGGGCTCAAGACCGAGTGGATGGCTCATCTGTGCGGGCTCTGCCTGGCACTTCGTTCGGACCACGGACAGTTCTCCCGCATCGTCACCAACTATGACGGCCTGATCGTCTCCGTCCTGACGGAGGCTCAGGCCGAGCGCAGCACCGGATGGCGCCGTACAGCTGGCCCCTGCCCACTTCGCGGCATGCGAACCGCTCCGGTCGCGAAAGGCGAGGGAGCACGTCTCGCGGCGGCCGTCTCGCTGGTGCTCGCCTCGGCGAAGGTACGGGACCACGTCGCCGACGGGGACGGGGTGTTGAAGCGCAGGCCGGTGGCGCTCGCCGCGCGCCGGATAGCCGGCGGCTGGGACCGCGCGGGCGCGCGCACTGGCGCGGAGCTGGGCTTCGACACGGCGGTGCTCGTCGACGCGGTCGACCGGCAGACCGGCATCGAGGCACTCGCCGGCCCCGGCACCCCGCTGCTCACCGTCACCGAGCCGACCGAGACGGCGACGGCCGCCGCGTTCGCCCACACCGCCGTACTCGCGGGCCGGCCGGGCAACATGGCGCCGCTCGCCGAGGCGGGCCGGCTCTTCGGACGGCTCGCGCATCTGCTGGACGCCGTGGAGGACCAGGCCGCTGACGCCGCGTCGGGTGCCTGGAACCCGCTCACGGCGACGGGCACCTCGCTCGCCGAGGCGCGCCGGCTCGCGGACGACGCGCTGCACGGCATCCGGCTGGCGCTGCGCGACGCGGAGTTCGTGGACGACAAGCTGGCGCATGTGCTGCTCGCCCACGAACTGGGTACATCCGTCGACCGTGCCTTCGGGACGTCGTCCTGTTCGCACGAGGGGCGGGCGTCTGTCCAGGGCGGCGGGAATCCCTACGACGGGCAGGGCGGGAATCCGTACGGGGGCGGGAGCGGGAATCCGTACGGCTCGAACAATCCGTACGGGGGCGGCAGTCAGGGCGGCGGCAATCCGTACGGCGGCGGGAGCCCCGGCGGTCCCGGCGGCGGCGCGCCCGACCCCCTTCCGCAGCCGCCCCGGCCGGAGCGGCGTGGCTTCTGGGCCGGCTGCGCGGTGGCGATCGGCCTCTGCTGCACCTGCAAGCTCTGCTGCGCCAAGGAGTACGAGGGCCCGTGGTCGCGCAAGAAGCGCGAGGGCTGCTGCCGGGACTGTGACTGCGACTGCTGCGACTGTTGTTGCGACTGCTGATTTCGGCCCCGGGGCGGCCTCGGTCCGTGCGGTGCGGACCGGGGCCGTCCCGGCATGTGGGCAGCGTGCGGATCACGCGCCGACAGCGGTTTCAGGACGATCAAGCGGCATTTCGGCCGATGGAGTGGCCGGAAGACGCCCTTGCGTGGGCAGTTGGCCCACCCAATACTCCCTCACAGCGCTTGTCAGGGGCACGGCATATCCGGAATACGGACGTGTCTCTGACTGCGCCTCACGGGCCAGACCACCCCAATCAGGCCCCAGATTCCTTCGGAGGAACGACACGTGAGGATCAAGCGCACCACCCCCCGCAGTGGTATTGCGAGACGTACGCGGCTGTTCGCCATCACCACGGGTCTCGTCGCCGCCGCCGCGCTCGCCGTTCCCACGGCCAGCGCCGACACGGCCGGGACCTTCAGCGCGAACCAGCTGACGGCGGCGAGCGACGCCGTCCTGGGCGCCGACGTGGCCGGCACCGCCTGGTACGTCGACAAGACGACCAACGCCCTCGTCGTCGAGGCCGACACCACCGTCAGCGCGGCCGAGATCGCCGAGATCAAGCGCGAAGCCGGCGCCAACGCCGGTGCCCTGGAGATCAAGCGGACCCCCGGCAAGCTCTCCAAGCTCCTCTCCGGCGGCGACGCGATCTACTCGTCCGTCGGCCGTTGCTCCGCCGGGTTCAACGTACGCAGCGGCAGCACCGACTACTTCCTGACCGCCGGTCACTGCACCGAGGGCAACCCGAGCTGGTACACCAACTCGGCGCGTACCACCCTCATCGGCCCGACGGCGGGCTCCAGCTTCCCGGGCAACGACTACGGCATCGTGCGTTACTCCAACGCCTCGGTCCCGCGTCCCGGCACCGTCGGCGGCGTCGACATCACCAGCGCGGCCAACGCCACTGTCGGCATGTCCGTGACCCGTCGCGGCTCCACGACGGGCACCCACAGCGGCTCCGTCCAGGGCCTCAACGCCACGGTCAACTACGGCGGCGGCGACATCGTCTCGGGCCTGATCCGCACCAACGTCTGCGCCGAGCCCGGCGACAGCGGCGGCCCGCTCTACTCCGGCAGCCGCGCCATCGGCCTCACCTCGGGCGGCAGCGGCAACTGCTCATCCGGCGGTACGACGTACTTCCAGCCGGTGGTCGAGGCGCTGAACGCGTACGGCGTCAGCATCACCTGAGCACCGCCCGCCGGCCGGTCCGACCGGCTGAGCCGGACTGAGCCGGACTGAGTCGAGCTGAACCGAGTCCCCGCCCGTGAGCTCCGGGCGGGGACTCGACGCGTTTCCGGTGCGCACCCGCGCACGGTGAACTCCCCTGCCAGGGGGGCGATTTCAAGACAGGACTAGTCCTCACCCATCGCCGAACCCGTGGTTGCACCGAGTGTTTACGAATGGAACGGCAACGGTCTGACCTCCCCACGTGAACGGGGCGGGAGGGAAATGAACCCGTCGTGTGCACGTCCGGAAGCCGACCTTGTGTGCTACTGGCGAGTTTAGGAATAGTGGGCGCCTCATCCTCCGTATCACCGCACCCCACATGCGATGACACGGCCCCCACAGGAGGTATCAGTTGAAGCACCGACGCATTTCCAGGAAGCGCGTGGCGATAGCGGGCAGCGCCGTCACCGCCATGGTCGTGGCCGGGATTTCCTTCCAGACTGCGAACGCCAGTGAGGACGCTCCCACGGTGACGGCGAAGACGCTGTCGGCACCCGCGGCCGGAAAGCTCGCATCCACCCTCGTCGGCGACCTCGGCGCCGACGCGGCCGGCTCGTACTACGACAGCAAGACCAAGGCCCTGGTCGTCAACGTCATCGACACGGCGGCGGCCGAGACCGTCCGCGAGGCCGGCGCCAAGGCGAAGGTCGTGACGCACTCCCTCGCCGAGCTGAAGGACGCCCGCGGCTCCCTCACGGGCGAGGCGAGCACCCCCGGTACGGCCGTGGCCGTCGACCCCGTGTCGAACAAGGTCGTCGTCACCGCGGACCGTACGGTCAAGGGCGCCGCGCTGAACAAGCTCACCGAGACCGTGGAGAAGCTCGGCGCCAAGGCCGAACTGAAGCATGCGGCGGGCGAGTTCAAGAAGTTCATCGCCGGTGGCGAGGCCATCCACTCCGGCGGTGGCCGCTGCTCCCTCGGCTTCAACGTGGTCGTCGGCGGCGAGCCGCACTTCATCACCGCGGGCCACTGCGGCACGGCGGGCAGCTCCTGGTCCGACTCCGCCGGCGGCGCCGAGATCGGCTCCATGGTGGACTCGCAGTTCCCGGGCAACGACTTCGCGCTCGTCAAGTACACCGGCTCCGCCGAGCACCCGAGCGAGGTCGACCTGTACGACGGCAGCACGCAGGCCATCGCGCAGGCGGGCGACGCGACCGTCGGCCAGGCGGTCTCGCGCAGCGGCTCCACCACCCAGGTGCACGACGGTGAGGTCACCGCGCTCGACGCCACCGTGGACTACGGAGGCGGCGACGTCGTCGAGGGTCTCATCCAGACCACGGTCTGCGCCGAGCCCGGCGACAGCGGCGGCTCGCTCTTCGCCGGTGACACCGCGCTGGGGCTGACCTCGGGCGGCAGCGGCGACTGCTCCTCGGGCGGCGAGACGTTCTTCCAGCCCGTTCCGGAGGCGCTCTCGGCGTTCGGCGCCGAGATCGGCTGACACCCCGGCCGACCGGCCGGCAGATCGACCGTACGGAAACAAGAAGCCCGGCCCGCCGTCATCGGCGGGCCGGGTTTTTCGGTGTGCGCGTACCCGCTGGGCAGGCCCCGGGAAGCCGCCGTCACCAACTTCGCCCCATGTCCGTGGAAGTGACGGGGTGATAGTGATTCAGCCGCTCGTTCCGGGGTCCCCGGAGTCGCTCTTTTGTTCGAGTCAGGTCGCTGACTAGGGACGATGGGGTTAGAGTATTCGAACGGGCGTGCGATAGATGTATCGGGCGTATGGCTGGAATGGGGTGGAGGCGGAGGTGTGTCATGGGGCATTTCTCCCATCTGCACACCGCGTCCGGCTACTCCGCCCGGTACGGCGCCGCCCACCCCGAACACCTCGTCCGGCGGGCGGCCGAGCGCGGCCAGCCGTCGCTCGCGCTCACCGACCGGGACACGGTCACCGGCGCGGTGCGGTTCGCGCTGGCCGCCGCCGAAGCCGGCGTCCGCCCGATCTTCGGTATCGACCTGGCGGTGGAGGCCCTCGCCCCGCCGCCTCCGGCGCGCCGCCGCCGTACCCCGACCCGTGGTGGCGCCCATGTGATCGAGCCGCCCCTGCGATTCGTCCTGCTCGCGCGGGACCGCGCCGGCTGGGCCCGGCTGTGCCGTATCACCTCGGCCGCCCATGTCGGCGCGCTCGCCGGCACACCGCCGGTGGTGCCGTGGGAAGCGCTCCGGGAGCACGGCGGGCCCGGTCTGATCGTGCTGCTCGGACCGCTCTCGGAGCCGGTACGGGCACTGTCGGCGGGCCGGGAGGACATCGCGACGAAGCTGCTGGCGCCATGGCGGGAGATCTTCGGATCCGGGATCCGGCTGGAGACCGTCCTGCACGAGCGGTCCGGCACCGGGCCGGGCTCACTGCGGCTGGCCGCCCGCACCCTGGCCCTGGCCGACCGCACCGGCACCACCGCCGTCCTCTCCAACGCGGTCCGCTACGCCGACCCGGACCAGCACAGGCTCGCCGATGTCCTGGACGCCGCGCGGCTGCTGAGGCCGGTCGACCGGCGCCGACTGGACGGCGGGCACCGCTGGCTCAAGGACGAGGGAGCGATGGCGGACAACGCACGACGGATCGCCGAATGCGCCGGAGCGGACGACCGGCGGGCACACCGCCTGCTGGCGGACACCGCGGCCACGGCGGCCCTGTGCGCCGTCGACCCCGCGGCGGACCTGAGCCTGGGCACGCCGCGCTTCCCGGAACCGGAGGTGTTCGGCGCGGAGCCCGGCGGCGCGGCGGGGGTGCTGCGCGGGCGGTGCGAGGACGGGCTCGTCCGGCGCGGTCTGGACCGCGACCGCGCCGCGCGCGACCGGCTGGACGAAGAACTCCGCGTGATCTCCACGCTGAACTACGACTCGTACTTCCTCGCGGTCGGCCAGGTCGTGGCCGACATCCGGGAACTGGGCATCCGGGTCGCGGCCCGCGGCTCGGGCGCGGGATCGATGGTCTGCCACGCGCTGGGCATCGCCACGGCCAACCCGCTCGACCACCGGCTGCTGTTCGAACGCTTCCTGAGCGCGCGCAGGGCATCGCTTCCCGACATCGACATCGATGTGGAGTCCGCCAGAAGACTGGAGTGCTACGACGCGATCTTCGACCGGTTCGGCGGCGAACGGGTCGCGGTCACCGCGATGCCCGAGACCTACCGGGCCCGCCGGGCCCTGCGGGACACCGGCCTGGCGCTGGGGATCGCACCGGCGGACGTCGACCGGATCGCCAAGAGCTTCCCGCATCTGCGGGCGTCGGACATCACCGGCGCACTCGCCGAACTGCCCGAACTGCGCGGGCTGGCGGCGGAGGCGGAGCGGTACGGCCCTCTGTGGGAACTCGCCGAGGGCCTCGACTCCCTGGTCCACGGCATGGCCATGCACCCCTGCGGAGTAGTCATCAGCGACGCGACGCTCCTGGACCGGCTGCCGGTGCAGCCCACCCCGCAGGGCAACTACCCGATGGCGATGGCCGCCAAGGAGGAGATCGAGGCGCTGGGCAACATCAAACTGGACGTCCTGGGTGTGCGGATGCAGTCAGCGATGGCCCACGCCGTCGTCGAGATCGAACGAGTGACCGGCGACCGCATCGACCTGGACGACCAGAGCCAGGTGCCGCTCGACGACCCGTTCGCGTTCAAGCTCATCCAGGAGAGCCAGACCCTGGGGCTGTTCCAGCTCGAATCGCCCGGCCAGCAGGATCTGCTGTCCCGGCTCCAGCCCCGTGACCCGCAGGACGTCATCGCCGACATCAGTCTCTTCCGCCCGGGGCCGGTCGCCGGGGGGATGCCGGAGCGCTACATCGCCGCCCGGCACGGCGGCGACCCCGGCTACGCCCATCCGGATCTCGAACCGGTGCTCGCCGACACCTACGGCGTGACCATCTGGCACGAACAGATCATCCAGACGCTGTCGGTGCTGACCGGCTGCGACTACGCGATGGCCGAGATCGCCCGGCGCGCGCTCGGCGACAAGGAGCGGCTGCCCAGGATCAAGGACTGGTTCCACAGCCAGGCCGCCGCCCGGGGTTACGACTCCGGGGTCCGCGACGCGGTGTGGAAGACCGTCGAGGCCTTCGGTGCCTACGGCTTCTGCCGCGCGCACGCGGTCGCATTCGCCGTACCGGCCCTGCAGAGCGCCTGGCTGAAGGCGCACTTCCCGGCGTTCCTGCTGGCCGGGCTGCTCGAACACGACCCCGGTATGTGGCCCAAGCGCGTCCTCGTCGCGGACGCCCGCCGGCGCGGCGTCCCGCTCCTGCCCGTCGACGTCAACCACTCCAGGACGGAGCACACCGTCGAGCGGACCGAGGGAGAGCGGTGGGGCGTACGGCTCGCGCTGTCCGCCGTGCGCGGGATCAGCGAGGAGGAGTACGCCCGGATCGAGGAGGGGCAGCCGTACCATTCGCTGTCGGACTTCTGGCAGCGGGCCCGTCCCAGCAGACCGGTCGCCGAACGCTTCGCGGAGATCGGCGCCCTGAACTCCCTCCACGACGGCGGTCCCACCCGCCGCGATCTGCTGCTCCAGATCGCCGAACTCCACCGGCAGTCCCGCGTCCGGTCCGCCGGCGAGGGACAACTGCCCATCCACACGGACGCGGTCGGCGGGGCCGGGCCGAGCGGACTGCCGGAGATGACAGGACGCGAAGCCCTGAGCGCGGAGCTGAACACGCTCGGCATCGATGTCTCCAAGCATCTGATGGAGCACCACCACCGGCTGCTGCGGGAGATCGGCGCGATCGACGCGGCACATCTGGCGGAGGCTCCCCAGGGCCGGCAGGTCCTGGTCGCCGGAGTACGGGCCTCCACCCAGACCCCGCCGATCGCCAGCGGCAAGCGCGTCATCTTCGTCACCCTGGAGGACGGCTCAGGCCTGGTCGACCTGGCGTTCTTCGAGGACTCCCACCCCGCCTGCGCGCACACCGTCTTCCACAGCGGACTGCTGCTGGTCCGCGGCACCGTACAGGTGCGCGGTACCCGCCGCACCATCGTCGGCAGCATGGTCTGGGACCTGGACGAGATCGCCGCCGCGCGCCGCGACAACGGCCCCGAGGCCGCGCTCGCCCTGCTCGGCGCGAGCCACCCCCAGCCGACCCCCGCCCAGCCCCGGCGGACCCTCGCCAACGGCACCACCGGCGCCCGTCTGCACCCCTACGCCGATCTGCAACCGCCCGGCAGCCGCTCGGCCGACCTGAAGAAGTTCGGCCACACCAGCTCGGGGAGCGCGGGATGACCGCCCGCCCGCGGCACATCGCCCATCTGCATCTGCACTCGCACGCCGCACCGGACGAAGGACGGCACGCGGACGTGACCGATCTGCTGACCGGTATCACCCCCCATGTCCAGACGGTCTCGCCCGACGCCGTCCAGCTCGACCTGACCTCCGCGCTCAGATACTTCGACCGGTCCCCCTACGGCCTGGTCCAGCTGGCGCAGCTGCGGCTGATGGCCCTGTACGGCATCGAAAGCAGCGCCGGGCTCGCGGCCAACCGCATGCTGGCCACCATGGCGGCCGACGCGTCGGCGCCGGGCCGGGCCACCTGGGTACCCGAGGAGGAGGCCGCCGGCTGGCTGCGTTCCCGTCCGGTCACCGGGCTGCCAGGGATCGGCCGCGCCACGGCCACCACACTCGGCAGGTACGGTCTGCACTCGGTCGGCCAGGTCGCCGACACACCCGCGGCCACGTTGCAACGCCTCCTCGGCGCCGGTCCGGCCCGTCTGCTGGCCGAGCGCGCCAGGGGCCACGACCCCCGCCCGGTCGTCCCGCTGGAACCGGCGGCGCATCTGGTGGCCGACCTCGTCCTCGACCGGGACTGCCTCGACCCGGAAGGGCACCACCGGGCCGTCCTCGGGCTCGCCGACCAGATCGGCCAACGCCTGCGCGGCGAGGGCCAGGTCGCCGGCCGACTCGGTCTCACCGTGCGCTACGCCGACCGCAGCTCCACCACACGTACCCGTACGCTCCCGGAGCCGACCGGCCACTCACCCGCGCTCGCGGCGGCTCTTCTCGGTCTGCTGGCCGCGCTCGGGCTCCAGCGCGCGCGGGTCCGCGCCTTCGTGGTCCGTGCCGACGACCTGCTGCCGGCCGCCGACGCTCCCCGCCAACTCTCCCTGGATCCACGCGACGCCCGCGCCCACACGGTGGAGAAGGCCGCGGACCGCGCCCGCCACCGCTTCGGTCCGAGGGCCCTGTATCCCGCTGCCCTGGCCGACGGCCGTCCAACATTTTTTACTGACGCGTAACTTCCCTTCCGGTTACTACCCGTGCGTAACTTGGCATGAGCACAACCGGTGTGGTCCGGGCCACAGCACCGACAGCTGTCCCCCTCTTCCTTTGAGTCGCAAGGAGATCGCTCGATGCTGCCCTGGAAACGCGTGTTCGGACCACTGGCGGCGCTGCTGCTGGCGGTCTCGGCCGCCACCACCGCACCCGCCGTCGCGGCCACCCCCACCGCGAGCCCGACAGCCGTCACCGCCGCCGCGAGCAGCGGCTGGAACGACTTCTCCTGCAAGCCCTCCACCGCCCACCCCCGCCCCGTCGTCCTCGTCCACGGCACCCTCGCCAACTCCGTCGACAACTGGCTCGGTCTCGCCCCGTACTTGGTGAACCGCGGCTACTGCGTCTTCTCCCTCGACTACGGGCAGCTCCCCGGAGTGCCGTTCTTCAACGGCCTCGGCCCCATCGACAAGTCGGCCGGGCAACTGAGCGCGTACGTCGACCGGGTGCTCGCCGCCACGGGCGCGCCGAAGGCCGACATCGTCGGCCACTCGCAGGGCGGCATGATGCCCCGCTACTACCTCAAGTTCCTCGGCGGAGCGCCGAAGGTGAACGCCCTCGTCGGACTCGCGCCCGACAACCACGGCACGACCCTCCTCGGTCTGACGAAGCTCCTGCCGCACTTCCCGGGCGCCGAGGACCTGTTGAACGAGAAGACCCCCGCACTCGCCGACCAGATAGCCGGATCGCCCTTCCTCACCAAGCTCAACGCGGGCGGCGACACCGTGCCCGGGGTCAAGTACACGGTCATCGCGACCCGTTACGACCAGGTGGTCACCCCGTACCAGAGCCAGTTCCTGACCGGGCCCGACGTACGGAACGTCACCCTCCAGGACCTGTGCGCGGTCGACATCTCCGAGCACCTGGCGATCGGGCTGTTCGACCGGATCGCGTTCCACGAGGTGGCCAACGCGCTCGATCCGGGCCGTGCCACGCAGACGACCTGCGCGTCGGTCATCGGCTGAAGTGAAACGACCGCGGGGCTCCGGACCGATAAGGCCCGGAGCCCCGCGTACGCATGGTCAGCGGCCGTGCCGGCCGCCCGCGGGCTGCGCCTTGCGGCGGACCGTACCGAACATCACGGCCGCGCCGGCGGCGAGAATCGCCGCGCCACCCGCCGCGATGTACGGCGTGGTGCTGTCGCCACCGGTCTCGGCGAGGTTCTCCGAACCACCCGCCGGCTGCGGCGCCGCCTCGTCCGCGCCGTTCGCCTCGGGCGCGTTGGCCTCGGGCTCGGCGGCGGGCTCGGCCGCGTCCCCGTAGCCACCGGCGTCCTTCGCGGCGCCCTTCACCTCGGCACCGCCCCCGGCCTCCTCGGGGCTGTCACCGCCGTGCCCGTTGTGGTCGACGGTCGACTTGGACGCGCCCTCCTCGACATCGGCCTCGGAGGGGGCGGACGCCTCGGGAGCGGCGGCCGAACCGCCGTTGTCGGCGCCGAAGACCACGTCGGAGCAGGTGTAGAACGCCTCGGGGCTATCCGAGCGCTGCCAGATCGAGTAGATCAGGTGGCGGCCCGACTTGGCGGGGACGACGCCGTCGAAGACGTAGGCACCGTTCTCCAGCTTCGGGTCGGTGACCTTGGCGAACGGCTTGTCCTCCAGGTCGGACCACTTCAGCGGCTGGCCCGGGTCGTAACCGTCCTTGGTGATGTACAGCTCGAAGGAGCCCTTGTGCGGGGCGGTGGCCTTGTAGTTGAAGGTGCGGTTGCCCGCGGTGAAGGGCGACGACGGCCAGTCGCCGCGCGGCAGGTCGAGCCCCTTGTACTTGTCGCGGCCCGCGGAGCAGAGCTTGCCGTCCGGGATGATCGACTTGTGGTTGCCCGCGGCGTCGGCGATGTTGACCTCGTTCCAGTCGTAGAACGCCTGCGTCCCGCTGGACGCCACCGCCGCCTTGCACGCCGCCGACTGCGGATTCTCCGGTCCCTCGGCGAAACAGGCGGACACCCGGCTGACCGGGTCCGTCATCGATCCGTGGGCCCCGGCCGGCCCGGCGGCCAGCCCCACGAGCGCGAGCGGCGCGACGCCCAGCACGACGATCCCGGCGGTCCTGCGACGAGCGGTCATGGATTCGTTCTCCTTCGGAGCGGCGCGAGCTGGGGGAGCGGAACGGGACGAACTCCCGGCGGCGTGACCTCCGTTGCACACGGCGCCACCGCTGGTCGTCCCGCTCCGGCCCTCAGCAAGCTAGCCCCTCGAAACCCCGGAACGGCCTGCTGGGACGGGGTGAAGGGGATCCTTATGGTCCGCTTAAGACACGGCTAAGAGACCGCTGAGATTGCCCGGACCGGGACCGGCGCGGGACCTCGCACCGGTCCCGGTCAGGTGGCCGGCACCGTGTCCTCGAACGTCGTGCCCGCCGCGCGGTACCCGCTCACCAGCGCGCCCACCTGGGCCGGGCTGAGGACCTGGTCCTTCACATGCAGCACATAGTCCACCTGCTGGTCGTAGGAGCGCGGTGTCGTGCTGCTCTGGCCCTCCAGGTCGATCAGCCACTGGTTGAAGTTGATCGACATCGGCCGCTCCGGCAGATAGGCGGCTCCGTGCGTGCCGAAGTGCTGTCCGTCGACGTAGTACGTGATGGCGTTGTTGTCGATGGTCACCACCAGGTCGTGCCATCCGGCATAGCTCTGCCGGGCCTCGCTGTGCTGGTTGACGGCCTCCCACGGGTCGGGGCGGTAGGTCTCCCACGAGGTGGTGTAGAGGATGTTGGCCGGTTCGCCCCAGCCGCCGTTCGGCAGATACTCGAAGTCGTACTCCGCGTAGTCGTCCGCCATCGGCGCCTTGAGGTCGTTGATGGTGAAGAACGTCTGGACGAGGCGGTCGCCGTCCGGCCCCGACCTGGGCGCGTCGCTGAACTTCACGCGCGCCGCGTACGTCCCGTTGCGGAACTTCATGGAGCGGGTGAGGATCTCCGTCTGCTCCGTGGAGGCGGCCGTCCCGGCGGTCGAAGTCTCCAGATTCATCACCGAGTTGCCGCTCTGACTGGCGAACGTGACGTTCTCCGGTACCCAGTTGGCGCCGGGCACCCCCGGACCGCCGGAGTTCGCGCGCACGTTCCAGCCGTTCGCGGCGATCTTCGGGTCGCTGTGGCCGCTGTAGTTGAAGTCGTCGAACAGGGTGGGGCCCTCGGCGGGGTCGGTCGGCGGATCGGTCGGATCCGTGGGGTCGTCCGGGTCGTTGCCGCCGGGCGCCTCGCCCCACGCCGTCGTACCGCCCACGTGCGCGGTGATCCGGGGCCAGTCGCCGTACGTGGCCCGGTCCCGGCCGAAGGAGTAGTCGTCGCTCTGGCCCAGCGGCTGCCAGTTCGACTGGTGGAAACGCAGTTGCATGTCCCCGGTGTCCGCGCCGGGGGCCAGGGTGCCCGCCCCCGGGGTGAAGGCGATCTCCAGATACCGGTCGGCCGTCGCGGTCGGGTTGGCGAGTGTCCCGAAGGTGCCGGTGATGTTGGCGCAGCCCTTCACCGCCCAGGAGCAGGCGAAGCGGTAGGAGGCGGAGGCGGAATCGGCCTTGAAGTAGTACCGCACCTTGACGTCGCTCAGCTGTACGGCGGCGGTGCCGTTGTTGCGGACCTTCAGCCAGGGTTCGCTCTGGTCGGCCGTCGCCCCGGAAGCGCTCGTGCGGTACTGGACGACGAGCCCGTCGGCCGCCGCCGCGGCGCCGGCGGGCGCGGGCATCGCCGCCAGCGCCGTACAGCTCAGGGCCACGGTGACAGCGGTCGCGGCTGCCGCGCGCACGCGGCTCTTGGCGAGTTTCCTCATGGGGTGTTCCTCTCCGGAACGGTGGTGGGGGAGGGGTTACGGATGGTCGCGCCGTACCTGCGGGGGCGGCCGGGGGACGGTCAGGGGATGGTCATGAGGGAGCGCGGGGTGAGCCTCCGGTAGCGGACGCCGAGCGCGTCCAGCCGTGCGGTGTGCCGACGCAGCCGCTCGACGAAACCGGTCCAGTCGCCGGCGCCGCCGGACCAGGCGCGGTCCGCCAGAGCGCACAGGCGGGGGTAGGTGAGGTACTCGATCCGGTCGGGGGTCTTCACGTACTCGGTCCACAACTGCGCCTGTGTGCCCAGGACTCGGGCGGTCTCTTCGGCGTCCCAGTCGCCCGGCACCGGCTCGTTGCCGTGCACCGCCCGCAGACCGACGGGGTCACCGGGCTGACCGGGTGGCTCGCACGGCGCGGTGGACTGGGCGTAGTCGAGATAGGTGGCCCGGTGATGGGCGGTCACCACCTGGTGGCCGCGCCGGGCGGCGGCCAGCGCGTGCGCCGGATCACGCCAGGTCATCACCGTGAAGTCCAGGGGCAGTTCGGTCCCCGTCTCGGCCCAGCCGACGGGTCTGCGGCCCCGCTCCACCAGGAACGCGCCGATCCGGCCCATGAACCAGCCGTGCAGCGCCGCCGGTCCCGTGAGCCCTTCGGCCGCCGCGCGGGCACGCGCCGCCGGACTGTGCTCCCACTCGGTGGTCGGGCACTCCTCGCCGCCGATGTGGATGTACGGGGACGGGAAGACGTCCATGACCTCGTCGAGCACCGCCCGGCAGAAGTCGATGGCCTGGTCGTGGACGCCGAGCACGGTGTCGCAGACACCCCAGCGGGTCCAGACGTCGAGGTTCCGCTCAGGGTGGTTGCCGAGTTCGGGGTAGGCGGCGAGGGCCGCGCGCACATGGCCGGGCATCTCGATCTCCGGCACGACGCTCACCCCGCGGTCGGCCGCGTAGCTCACCAGGGCCCGCAACTCCTCCTTGGTGTACGTCCCCGAGTGCGGGACGCCGTCGAAGCGGTCGCCCCCATGGCCCGGGGGCCAGGTCATCGACTCGCTCCGCCGGCCGCCCACCGAGGTCAGCCGGGGGTAGGCGTCGACCGGCATGCGCCAGCCCTGGTCGTCCGTGAGATGGAGGTGGAGGGTGTTGAGTTTGTGGAACGCGAGCAGGTCCACGTATCTGCGCAGATAGGAGACGGGCTGGAAATGCCGGGCGACATCGAGCATCGCCCCGCGCCAGGGGTGTCTGGGCACATCGGTGATCTCGACGCAGGGCAGCTCCCAGGAGCCGCCCCGTACCCGGCCCGACAGGGCCTCGGCGGGAAGCAGTTGACGGATCGTCTGGACTCCGCGCAGCAGGCCGGTGGGCTGTGCGGCACGCAGCGTCAGCGCCTGCGGAGAGACGGTGATCCCGTACCCCTCCTCGCCGAGGCCGTTGAGGGCCGGGGCGAGCGCCAGCACGATCCGGCCGTCGGACGAGGGGGCGAGCGGCAGTCCGGTGGCCGGTGTGAGCAGGGTGCGCAGGAGATCCGACGCCGCGCGCGTGCCGGGCGGGGACTGGACGGAGGCGTCCTGGCCGAGGGTGAAACGGCCGGGGCGGGGTGCGACCTTGTGGGGCCGGGGGACGAGGGCGGGTTCGGGGTGTGACGCTGACACGGCGGTGGCCTCCGGGAGTTCGGATCTCGGACGGTTCGCGGGCCTTCTTCGCGGGCCTTTCTCGGGGTGCTTCGTCGCGCGCTTTCTCCATGGGACTTCGGGGGCCCTCGCCGGGTCAGCCCTTGACGGCGCCGGCCGCGAAGCCGGAGGTGACATGGCGCTGGAGCAGCAGGAAGATCACCAGCGCGGGCAGGGCGAAGAGTGTCGACGCGGCCATGGTGGCGCCCCAGTCGGTGCCGAACGTGTTCTGGAAGGACGACAGCCAGACCGGCAGGGTGCGGTTGTCCTGCTCCTTGATGATCAGGAAGTTCGCGTAGGCGAACTCGTTCCACGCGGTGATGAAGCCGAAGAGCGAGGTCGCCATCAGACCGGGCATGAGCAGGGGCAGGGCCACCCGCCGGAAGGCGCCGGTCCGGGTGCAGCCGTCGACCTGCGCCGCCTCCTCCAGCTCGGGCGGAATGGTCCCGATGAAGCCCCGGAGCACCACGATCGTGAACGGCAGCGTGATCATGAAGTAGACGAGAGTGAGGGTCGGCAGCCGGTCGAGCATGTTCGTGTCGCGGGAGATGATGTAGATGGGGATGATCAGCGATTCCCAGGGCGCCATCTGGGCGATGAAGACCATGAGCATGAACTGCCGCCGGCCCTGCCAGCGCATCCGCGCGACGGCGTACGCGGCCCCGAGCGCCACCAGCAGCGACAGCAGCACCGCCCCCACTGTGACCAGAACGCTGTTGCGCCAGAAGAGTTCGAAGCCGTCGGCCTGTACGGCCCTGCGGAAGTGGTCCAGCGTCCAGGTGCGCGGGACCAGCCGGGGCTCGGCCGACTGGATGTCGCGGGACGGTTTGAAGGCGGTCGAGATCATCCAGTACACGGGGAACAGAGAGATCACGACCGTCACCACGGCGGCGGCGTTCAGCGGTATCCGGCGGACTCGGGGGCGCCGCGACGGCGGTGTCATTGGAGTTCGTCCTCCTGACGGAGCATCTGACGGAAGTAGAGGACGAGTACGCCGGACATCAGGACCACGGTGAGCATCGACGCCGCGGAGCCCAGGTCGTAACGCTGGCTGGAGAGCGCGGTCTGGACCGCGTACACGGGCAGGATCGTCGTGGCGTCGCCCGGCCCGCCGCGGGTCATCACCCAGATCTGGACGAACGCCTTGAACGTCCAGATCACCTCCAGCGAGAACACCAGCATGAAGATCGGCCGGAGCATCGGGAACGTGACCGAGCGGAAGATCCGGGAGCCCGAAGCCCCGTCCAGCCGGGCCGACTCGTACAGCTCGGTGGGGACGGTGGTCAGCCCCGAGTAGAGGGTGATCGCGGCGAACGGCACGGACTGCCAGACGATCAGTACGACGAGGATCGCGAAGGCGGCGTTGCCGTCGGCGAACCACGGGTAGCGGTCGAACGATTCGAAGCCCAGTGCGACCAGGGACCGGTTGACGATGCCGAACTCGGAGTGGAACAGCCACTGGAACACGGTGGTGGCCGCCACCACCGGCATCGCCCAGGCGAGCACCAGCGCGCTGAGCACCACCGTGCGGCCCGCCTTCGCCAGCCGTTCGGTCATCAGCGCGACCAGGGTGGAGATCACCATGATCAGGACGACGCTGACGGCCATGAAGAGGAAGGTGCGGCCGGTCACCTCCCAGAACCGCGGGTCGGACAGCAGCGTGCGGTAGTTCCGCGCTCCCACGAACTCCGCGTCCCCGGCGATCAGTTGGCGGAGCCCGAAGTCCTGGAAGGAGATCAGCACGGCCCGCAGCAGCGGGTAGACGAGCAGATACAGCATGCCGCCGATGGCGGGTGCGATCAGGGCGTACGGCCAGAGGCTGTGCGCGGGGGCGCGTGGGGTGGTCCCTTCACGGATGACCGGCACGGCATGTCCCCTCTCGGTGGAACCCACGGGCGGCGAGGAGCCAGGAGCCGGGGAGTCAGGAGTTGGCGTTCATGGCCCTGGTGATGTCCCGCGACGCCTTCGCGGCCTCCTTCGCCGCGTCGCCGCCGACGAGGACCGCGGTCATGTAGTCCTTGATCGGGTTCTCGGCCTCCACGGCGGCCCAGCCGGGGGTGTTGGGCGTCGCGTGCCCGTTCGCCGCCCCGACGGCCATCGCGGCGGCGCCCGGATCCGCCGCCACGGCCGGTGCCAGCGTGGTCCGGTTCGGCACATAGCTCATGGCCACCGCGAGCTTCTTCTGCCAGGTGTCGCCCGTCAGCTCCTTGACGAACGTCAGCGCCTCGTCGGGGTGGCCGGCCGCGGCGGGGACCACCAGATCGGAGCCGCCGGTGAAGACGGCGCCAGGGGTGGCGGCGGTCTTGCCGGGAATCGGGAAGAAGCCCAGCTTGCCCTTGAGCCCGGGGTTGTTCTCGATGACGACGTTGGCCCCGCCCGGGGTGGAGATGAGCTGTGCCACCTGCCCCTTCGCCATCACCTCGGCCTGCGGCGGGTCGTCCTCGTCGGCGTCCTTGGGGCCCTTGCCCAGCGCCTGGAGCCTCTCGTAGAAGGCCATGCCGCGCAGCGCCTCCGGGGTGTCCAGCGCGCCCTTCCACCCGTCGCCGGATTCGGTGGCGAGGTCGCCGCCCTCGTCCCAGATGAAGCCGCCCAGGGCGTACCACAGCTGGCCGGGCAGATAAATGCCCTGCGTATCACCCGTGTTGAGCTTCGTGGTCGCGTCGATCCACTGCTCGCGGGTCTTGATCGCGGCGGCGTCGACGCCCGCCTTCTTGAACAGGTCGGTGCGGTAGATGACGACCCGGTTGGCCGCGTAGTACGGGATGCCGTACTGCTTCCCCTCGTACGAGCCCGGCTCGGCGAGGCCCTTGAGCCAGTCCTCGCCCTTCAACTCCGCCTTGCTGTCGCTGAGGTCGAGCAGTCCGCCGCTCGCCGCGAACTGGGCGACCTGGGTGTTGCCCACCTCGATCACATCGGGCGCGTCGTTGCTGGCGAGGGCGGCGGTGATCTTCTGGCCGATGCCGTCCCACTCCTGGATCTGGACCTTGGCCCTGATCTTCGGGTGCTCGGACTCGAAGCCCTTGACGAACTCCTTCTGGAACGCGGCCGAGACGCTGTCACGCATCAGCCAGACGTCGACCGTCGTCCGTCCGTCGCCGCTCTCGTCGGCGGAGTCGGAGGACGTACTGCAGGCACTGAGTACGGCGGCCGTGACCAGCACGGAACCACCGGCGAGCAAGCGGTACTTCACGATTCACCTCGGAGAGAGCAGGACCTGACCACCTGACCAGTGGGGGCCCACTGGTCAGCTCACCTCTTGATGCTGGATGAAGGTGGCATAGACCAATAAGGCCGTCAACCCCTTGCGATGCAAGGGGTATTGATGATCTCTTCGGGGATCGAGGCGCTTTCGCTCTCCCGGAGGGCGGTTACACTTGACCTGACCAGTGGTGGAGTTGAGGCACTGGTATGCCGAACTGGTAAGTTTGGTAGGACTGTTCGAGCAGGACGGGCGTCCGGAGGGGGACGACAACACCATGGATGTCGAGGTACCCGGGACGGTGCTCAAACGGGAGCGGGCCCGTGACGCAGTCCTGGAGCTGATCGAGTCGCGCAGCCCCGGGGACGCCATCCCGTCCGAACGCGCCCTGTGCGCGCTGCTCGAAGTCTCCCGACCCACCGTGCGCTCGGCGATCGACGAACTGGTGGCCGCAGGTCTGCTGGTCCGCGAGCACGGCCGCGGCATGTTCGTCGCCCCCGCGAAGATCACCCAGGAGCTGGTCTCCGCCGACCTCACCCTGACCGTGCCGCAGGCGGCCGGGACATGGTCGAGCCGGCTGCTGGAGTTCACCACGCACCAGGCAGGCGCCCGCGTCGGCCGCAAGCTCCGTATGTCACCCGCCGAGGACATCCTCTACGTCGCCCGGCTGCGGCTGGTCGACGGCGCCCCGATGGCGATCGAGCATCTGCACCTGCGGGCCGCGCTCGCCCCGGGCCTCTCGGCCCGGGAACTGGAGAGCGGCGATCTCTACGACCATCTGCGAGACACCCACGGGGTCCATGTCCACGAGGCCGTACAGGCCATCGAGCCGACCGTCGTCACCCGCGCGGAGGCGGAGTTCCTCGACGTCCCCGAACTCTCCCCGGCGCTGCTCTTCGAGCGGCTGACCTCGGACACCACCGGCCGGCCCGTGGAGTACGTCCACTCGCTGTACCGGGGCGACCGCTACCGCATCGTCTCCCGGCTCACGCTGGGCCCGGCGGCGTCATCGGCCACGGCATCATCGTCGGCGGCGGCCGACGGGGACGGGCACCATCCCGGCATCCCGCCGGGCGACTTCGGCCACGGCGACGCCGTCACGTCCTCGACCCGGGGGGACATCCAGTCCGGCGCGTGAACGGCGGGCCCTGGGCCGTGTCTGACAAATCCCGCCTGGCGCGTGACGCCCGGCACGCGCGCTCGCCGCGTTGTCGGAGTCATCCAAGTACGTCCAGTACGAGGCCGATCCTCCGCCTTGCGATCGCACGCACCGGACGCCACGCGCCCCGCCCTGCGGGCGGACGGCGCCATTTGTCAGACACGCCCTAGCCCACCCAGCGGTAGCGCCGCTCCGGGCGCCCCGTCCCGCCGTACCGGAGCGTCACCTCCGCGCGGCCCGTGTCGGCGAAGTACTCCAGATAACGCCGCGCGCTCACCCGCGACAGGGCTCCCTCGTCCGCGCACTGCGTCGCCGACAGCCCCTCCTCGTGCCGGCGCAGCGTCCGCTCGACCAGCTCCGCCGTGTGCGCGGCCAGCCCCTTCGGCAGCTCACGGGAGCCCGGCGGGCGCGTACCGAAGATCTGGTCCACGTCCTCCTGGCGCGCCTCGCCCAGCCGGTCGAGCCGCGTCCGCAGCGACGCCACGTGCCGCAGCTGCTCCTGGAGAGCCGACCGGCTGAACGGCTTGATCAGATAGTGCAGCGCCCCCGCCCGCAGCGCCGCGCGGATGACGCCCGCGTCCCGCGCCGCCGTGATGAACAGGGCGTCCACGCTCGTACGCGCCGCGTCCCGCTCCTCCGCCGCCCGCAGCTCACGCAGCACGGCGATCCCGTCCATGTCGGGCAGATAGATGTCGAGAAGCACCAGGTCGGGCCGGTGGTGCTCGGCCGCGCGCAGCGCTTCGGCGCCGCTGTGCGCCACAGCGACGACCTCAAACCCGTCCATCGCGGACACATAGCGGCCGTGCAGCTTCGCGACCATGAAGTCGTCGTCCACCACCAGCACCTTTGTCACGCCGTCACGCTAGGCCGCGACCGCAACGACCACAACGTCCGTTGATTCCGGAAGAGAGACAGCTTCTTAACGCGAAGGCAACATGTGGGCCATCTCACTGCCCCGCGACTTGCTCTCCCGAAAGGCGGCACCCGTGCGTTTCCGCACTCCCCTCGCCCTCCTCGGGGCCGCGCTGCTGGTGCTGGTGGGTCCGCCGCTGCTTTCCGTGGGCAGTGGCGGCGACACCGGTACCCAGATACCCGGCCTGCGCTTCATGGTCCCCAACACGCCCGGCGGCGGTTACGACATCACCGCCCGCACCATGGCCAAGAACGCCGAGGACGCCGAACTCAACCACAACATCGAGGTCTTCAACCTGCCGGGCGCCGGCGGCACCGTCGGTCTCGCCCGCGCCGTGAGCGAACACGGCAACGGCAAGCTCGCTGTCTCCATGGGCCTCGGCGTCGTCGGCGCCGTACGCACCAACAACTCGCACGAGACCCTCGCCGACACGACGCCGATCGCCCGCGTCAGCGAGGAGACCGACATCGTCGTCGTCAGCAAGAACTCCCCGTACAAGACGATCGACGACCTGCTCACCGCGTGGAAGAAGGCTCCGGCCAAACTGCCAGTCGGCGGCGGCTCCTCACCCGGCGGACCCGACCACCTCGCGCCCATGCTGATGGCACGTGCCGCCGGGATCGCGCCCAAGACCGTCAACTACATCCCCTTCGACGGCGGCGGCGAACTCCTCGCCTCCATCCTCGGTAACAAGGTCGCCTTCGGCGTCTCCGGACTCGGTGAGTACCGCGACCAGATCGAGGCGGGCGAACTGCGCCTGCTGGCCGTCACCGGCCCCGAGCGGACCCCCGGCATGGACGCGCCCACCCTGCGCGAGGCGGGCCTCGACACCGACTTCACCAACTGGCGCGGAGTGGTCGCGCCCCCCGGTCTCTCCGACGCCGAACGCGACAAGCTCATCCGCTTCTTCGAGGAGCTGCACGCCTCTCCTCAGTGGAAGGACTCGCTCAAGAAGAACAACTGGGACGACGCCTTCCTCACCGGTGAGGAATTCGGCGACTTCCTCGCCGCCGAGGACAAGCGCGTGGAATCCGTCCTGAAGGAGCTCGGACTGTGACCACCCAAGCGAACACTCCTCCCAAGGAGGAGACCCCCGGGTCCCGCGGCTGGCTGCGCGACCACTCCGAACTCGGCGTCGGCCTGATGCTGCTCGTCCTCGGGATCCTCGTCCTCACCGACGCCCTGACCATGGACGTCGACATCACCCAGCGCGGCCCGGTCGGCCCCAAGACCGTGCCGATCGTCGTCGGCATCGGTCTGCTCGTCGTCTCCGTCCTCCTCAGCCTCGACGTCCTGCGCGGCGGCCGGGGCGAGGCCGAGGGCGGCGAGGACATCGACCTGAGCGAACCGAGCGACTGGCGGACCGTGCTGCTGCTCGCCGGGGTCTTCCTCGGCAACGCCGTACTCATCGGCCCCCTCGGCTTCCCCATATCCGGGGCGCTGCTCTTCTGGGGCTCGGCGTACGCGCTCGGCAGCCGCCATCTCCAGCGCGACCCGCTCATCGCCGCGGGCCTCTCCCTCGTCACCTACTTCATCTTCAACAACCTCCTCGGCGTCCCCCTCCCCGGCGGCCCCCTGATGGGAGTGATCTGACCGTGGACTCCCTCAACTCCCTGATCGACGGCTTCGGTACGGCGCTCACACCGATCAATCTGCTCTGGGCCGCGATCGGTGTGCTGCTCGGCACCGCGATCGGCGTCCTGCCCGGCATCGGCCCCGCGATGGCGGTCGCCCTGCTGCTTCCCGTCACCTACGGCCTGGAGCCGACCGGCGCGTTCATCATGTTCGCGGGTATCTACTACGGCGCCATGTTCGGCGGCTCCACCACCTCGATCCTGCTCAACACCCCGGGTGAGAGCGCGGCGGTCGTCGCCGCCATCGAGGGCAACCCGATGGCCAAGGCGGGACGCGGCGCGCAGGCGCTCGCCGCCGCGGCCGGCGGTCACTTCGTCGGCGGCATGATCGGCACGATCCTGCTGGTCGTCCTCGCACCGACCGTCGCCTCCCTCGCCGTCGACATCGGCGCCCCCGACTACTTCGCCATCATGGTGCTGGCCTTCATCGCCGTCACCTCGGTCCTCGGCTCCTCCCGGATCCGCGGGCTCGCCTCGCTGCTCATCGGCCTCACCATCGGACTGGTGGGCCTGGACCAGATGACCGGTCAGCAGCGCCTCACCTTCGGTTCGCTCCAACTCGCGGACGGGATCGACGTGGTGATCGTCGCCGTCGGTCTCTTCGCGATCGGCGAGGCCCTGTGGGTCGCCGCGCATCTACGGCGCTCCAGCGGCGAACCGGTCCCCGTCGGCCGCCCCTGGCTGGGCAAGGACGACGTACGGCGCACCTGGAGGCCATGGCTGCGCGGGCCGGTCATCGGCTTCCCGTTCGGCGCGATCCCGGCCGGCGGTGCGGAGATCCCGACGTTCCTCAGTTACGTCACCGAGAAGCGGCTGTCCAAGCACAAGAAGGAGTTCGGCAAGGGCGCCATCGAGGGCGTCGCGGGACCCGAGTCGGCCGCGTCCGCGTCGGCCGCCGGAACGCTCGTGTCGATGCTGACCCTCGGTCTGCCGACGACCGCGGTCGCCGCCGTGATGCTGGCCGCGTTCCAGCAGTACGGCATCCAGCCGGGACCGCTGCTGTTCGAGCGGGAGTCGGAGCTGGTGTGGGGGCTGATCGCCTCGCTGTTCGTCGGCATGGTGCTGCTGCTGGCCCTGAACCTGCCGCTCGCCCCGGTGTGGGTGAAGCTGCTGCGCATCCCGCGTCCCTACCTCTACGCGGGCATCCTCTTCTTCGCCGCCGTCGGCGCGTACGCGGTCGGCGGGGAGGCCCTCGACCTGGTGATCCTGCTGATCATCGGACTGATCGGGTTCGGCATGCGGCGCTACGGGCTGCCGGTGCTGCCGGCCGTCATCGGTGTCATCCTCGGCCCGGCCGCCGAGCAACAGCTGCGCAGGGCGCTCCAGATCAGCGACGGAAGCGCCACCGGCCTGGTGGACACGCCCTTCTCGGTGGCCGTCTACGCCGTCGTCGTACTGATCATCTGCTGGCCGCTGGTGCGCAAGGTACTGACGGGGCGCCGGAAGGAGACCAAGATCTCGGCGTAACAGGGCCACCCGGCCGCGGGACCGGCTGTCAGC
>NZ_JBHXRX010000079.1:0-35569 GCF_042714995.1 Streptomyces sp. NPDC058665 | reverse complement strand
CGACAACGCGGCGAGCGCGCGTGCCAGGCGTCGTGGGCCAGACGGGACTTCTAAAACACGCCCTAGCCACTCGGCCGTACGGCGGAGAACGGCGTGGGGCCCGCGACGCAACGAATCGCCGTCCAGGGGCCCGAAGACGCAACGAATGCCCTGCTCACACGCAACAGAGGCGCCTTGCCGCCGCGGAAGTCGGAGCCGTACCTTCTGAATGTCCCCCCGAACACCCTG
Source organism: Streptomyces sp. NPDC058665 (assembly GCF_042714995.1). NCBI lineage: Bacteria > Bacillati > Actinomycetota > Actinomycetes > Kitasatosporales > Streptomycetaceae > Streptomyces > Streptomyces sp. NPDC058665. Next base: position 35,341 of record NZ_JBHXRX010000079.1, on the reverse strand, counting down.
ACGTCCCGAGGTCTGCCATGCCGTCGTCGCGTATCGCCCTGCTCCAGAGCTCCGGCAGGCCCGGCGACACCGTGCGGAATCTTGAGCTCATCGCCCGCGCGGCGCGGGAGGCGGCGGACGGCGGGGCGGCCCTGCTGGTCTGTCCCGAGCTGTTCCTCACCGGCTACGCCATCGGCGCCGACGTGTCGCGGCTGGCCGAGCCCGCCGACGGTCCGGGCGCCGATGCGGTGGCCAGGATCGCCGACGAGTACGGTGTCGCGATCCTGTACGGCTACCCGGAGCGGGCCGGCGACGGCGCCGCCGCGCGCCTCCACAACGCCGCGCGGCTCATCGGCCCCGACGGCTCGGCCCTCGCCGACTACCGCAAGACCCACCTCTACGGCGGCTTCGAGGAGAAGTGGTTCACCCCGGGCGACACCCCGGTCGTACAGGCGGAGCTCGGCGGACTGCGGGTCGGGATCATGATCTGCTACGACGTCGAGTTCCCCGAGAACGTACGCGCCCACGCGCTCGCAGGGACCGATCTGCTGCTGGTGCCGACGGCCCAGATGCACCCGTTCCAGTTCGTCGCCGAGTCCGTCGTGCCGGTGCGTGCCTTCGAGAACCAGATGTACGTGGCGTATGTGAACCGGACCGGGTCCGAAGGCGAGGCCGGATCCGGGGCCGGGGCCGCCTTCGAGTTCGTCGGGCTGAGCTGTCTGGCCGGTCCCGACGGCACCACCCGCGCGAGGGCCGGACGCGGCGAAGAGCTGCTCTTCGGCGACGTCGACCCCGAACTGCTCCGGGCCTCCCGCGCCGCCAACCCCTATCTGCGCGACCGTCGCCCCGGCCTCTACGGCTCCCTGAACTGACCGCGACCGCCCCGCGCCTCCCACCGCCCGCACCCCGCCCGCCCCACCCCGCAAGGAGCCCGTACCCCATGACGTCCACGGTGCCCACCGCCGCCCCGCACCCCGAGGGCCGGCCGGACGCCGGCCTGCCGCCGATCACCATGTTCGGTCCGGACTTCCCGTACGCCTACGACGACTTCCTCGCCCACCCCGCCGGCGTCGGCCAGGTCCCGGCGACCGAGCACGGCGCCGAGGTCGCGGTCATCGGCGGCGGTCTCTCCGGCATCGTCGCCGCGTACGAGCTGATGAAGATGGGCCTGCGGCCGGTCGTCTACGAGGCCGACCGGATCGGCGGCCGGCTGCGTACCGTCGGCTTCGACGGCTGCGACCCGGAACTGACCGCCGAGCTGGGCGCGATGCGCTTCCCGCCGTCCTCCACCGCGCTCCGGCACTACATCGACCTGGTGGGCCTGGTCACCGAGCCGTTCCCCAACCCCCTTGCCCCCGGCACCCCTTCGACCGTCGTGGACCTCAAGGGCGAGTCGCACTACGCCGAGACGATCGACGATCTGCCACAGGTCTACCGCGACGTGATGGCCGCCTGGAACACCTGTCTGGAGGAGGGCGCCGACTTCTCCGACATGAACCGCGCCATGCGCGAGCGCGACGTGCCACGTATCCGGGAGATCTGGGCGCGGCTGGTGGAGAAGCTCGACAACCAGACCTTCTACGGCTTCCTCTGCGACTCCGAGGCCTTCAAGTCCTTCCGGCACCGCGAGATCTTCGGCCAGGTCGGCTTCGGTACGGGCGGCTGGGACACCGACTTCCCCAACTCCATCCTGGAGATCCTGCGCGTCGTCTACTCCGAGGCCGACGACCACCACCGCGGCATCGTCGGCGGCAGCCGGCAACTGCCGCTGCGGCTCTGGGAACGCGAGCCCGCCAAGATCACGCACTGGCCGCTCGGCACCTCGCTCTCCTCGCTGCACGGCGGCGAGCCGCGCGGTGCCGTGACCCGGCTGCACCGTACGGCGGGTGACCGGATCACCGTCACCGACGCCTCGGGGGACATCCGCACCTACCGAGCGGCCGTCTTCACCGCCCAGTCCTGGATGCTGCTTTCGAAGATCGACTGCTCCGACTCGCTCTTCCCGATCGACCACTGGACGGCGATGGAGCGGACCCACTACATGGAGTCGTCCAAGCTGTTCGTGCCGGTGGACCGGCCGTTCTGGCTGGACAAGGCCGTCGACGACCAGGGGAATCCGACCGGCCGCGACACGATGTCGATGACCCTCACCGACCGCATGACCCGCGGCACCTATCTCCTGGACAACGGACCGGACCGGCCGGCCGTCATCTGCCTCTCCTACACCTGGTGCGACGACAGCCTGAAGTGGCTGCCGCTGTCGGCGAACGAGCGGATGGAGGTCATGCTCAAGTCGCTCGGCGAGATCTATCCGAAGGTCGACATCCGCGAGCACGTCATCGGCAGCCCGGTGACGGTCTCGTGGGAGAACGAGCCCTATTTCATGGGCGCGTTCAAGGCGAACCTGCCCGGCCACTACCGCTACCAGCGCCGTCTGTTCACCCACTTCATGCAGGACAGGCTCCCCGCGGACAAGCGCGGCGTCTTCCTGGCGGGCGACGACATCTCATGGACGGCGGGGTGGGCGGAGGGCGCCGTACAGACCGCGCTCAACGCCGTGTGGGGCGTGATGACCCACTTCGGCGGCGCCACGGACCCGGCGAATCCGGGGCCGGGGGACGTGTACGACGAGATCGCTCCGGTGGAGCTGCCGGAGGACTGAGCGGTACGGGGGCGGGCTAGGGCGTGTTGTGAAAGTCCCGTCTGGCTCACGACGCCTGGCACGCGCGCTCGCGGTGTTGTCGGAGTCATCCAAGTACGTCCGGTCCATCTACGGGGTTGATCCTCCGCCTTGCGATCGCACGCACCAGACGCCGTGAGCCCCGCCCTTTGGGCGGACGACGCCACTTTCACAACACGCCCTGGGCGTACGGGACGGTGCCCGCCCGCGCCGCTCTCAGCCGTACGGTGTGAGCAGGCACCGCCCCACCAGCCCCACCCCCGCGTCCATCCGCTCCCTGAACTCCTCGGCCAGCGGCGGCACTTCACGCAGCCCCCAGAGCACCAGCGCCGACGACCAGGCCGCCTCCAGGGCCCGTGCCACGTTCCAGGACCCGAGCAGATGCGTCACCGGGTCCTCGACCCGCTGGCCCCGCCCGGCGTCCGGACCGGCCGGTGCCTGCTCGCCGACGCGCTCCACGAGCAGCGTGAGCGCGTCGCCGACCCGCGCGAACGCCGTTTCCAGCGCGGGCGGTTCGCAGCCACGCGCCCGGCACAGGTCCACCACGGCGAGCGCCAGATCGTGCCCCACATGCGCGTTGACGCCCGCGAGCGCGAACTGCACCGGCCGCAGGCCCGGATGGCGCCGGTAGTGGAACAGGGGCCGCCAGGCGGCCGGCGCCCGCCCGCCCAGGTCCACCGCGTCGACAGCCGCCAGATACCGCTCGGCGAGCGCCGAACGCAGCGCGGACGCCTCCCGCGTGGCGGCCGTAGCGTCGCGACCGCCCCCGTGCGACGCCGCGATGTCCCCCGCGCCCGACAGACAGAGCCCGTTGAAAACCGACACGCCGTCACCGTCCGGCCACGCCGAACGCAGCGCGTGCATGCGCTGCCACACGGAATCGGGTGGGCGCCGGTCGTCGTCGGGTGGGGCCGCGAGCAGTTGGATCTCCGCCATGGGGGCAGCGTCCCAGCCCGGTAGCCCACCGGGGGCCGGGGGAGCGGGACTTCGTCAGAACGGGGGACGCTCGGCGTCTCGGTGCTCGCGCCCCGTCAGTCCTTCTGTAGGGAAGGCGCGGGCGCCGGTGCCCCCGCCGCCCCCGGAGCCGTACGCCGGTCGCTGGTCTTCAGGACGCTCGCGCCCAGCACCAGTCCGAAGGCCAGCAACGTCACCAGGCCGAAGGAGACGACCAGGGAGGTCGCGTCGGCCACCGCGCCGATAGCCGAGGGGGCGATCAGCCCCGAGGTGTACGTGATGGTCGCGACGCCCGCGATGGCCTGGCTCGGGTTGGGCCCGCTGCGCCCGGCGGCGGCGAAGGCCAGCGGTACGACCACCGCCACACCCAGCCCCACGAAGGCGAACCCGCCCATCGCGACCAGCGGACCGGGCGCGACGACCACCAGCACGCCGCCGAGAGTGGCGGAGAAGCCGCCGACCCTGACACACCGCACGGCGCCGAAGCGGTCGACGACCCGGTCGCCCAGCAGCCGCGCGACGGCCATGGTCAGGGCGAAGGCCGTGGTGGACGCGGCGGCGAGCCCGGGGGACGTGTCCAGTACGTCCTCCAGATACACCGCCGACCAGTCCAGGCTCGCGCCCTCGGCGAAGACCGCGCAGAATCCGATCCCGCCGATGAGCAGCGCGGACTTCGGCGGCAGCGCGAAGCGCGGCGGCGGCTCGTCGTCCGGCGCGCTGCGCAGATCGAGCACCCACCGGCAGGCGATCAGGCCCGCGACCGTGAGCACGGTGGCCGCGATCAGATGGTGCACGCGCGCGTCGCTGTCCATATGGGCGGCGAGGGTGCCGCCGGCGGAGCCGAGCAGCGCGCCCGAACTCCACATGCCGTGCAGGCTGGACATGATCGACTTGTCGAGCCGGTTCTCGATCTCCACGCCGAGCGCGTTCATCGCGACGTCGGACATGCCCGAGGTGGCGCCGTAGACGAAGAGCGCCAGACAGAGCGTCAGCAGGTTGGGGGCGAGCGCGGGCAGGGTGAGGGAGAGTGTCCAGAGCGCGAGCAGCCCGCGCAGCGCCGTACGCGCGCCGAAGCGGTGGCTCACCGCGCCGGCCAGCGGCATCGCGAGCGACGCGCCGATGGCGGGGAAGGCGAGCGCGAGCCCCAACTGCCCGGCGCTCAGGGACGCGTGATCCTGGATCCAGGGGATACGGGTCGCGAAACTGCCGGTGACGGAGCCGTGCACGAGGAAGACGGCGGCCACGGCGAACCGTGCCTGCCGGAGCCGTCGCGTGTCGAAGTCCGGTGATCCGGTCGTCATTGCGTCTCGTCCTCCCCCTGTGGCGCGGTGACGCCTGTCCAACAGCGCGGTCGGTGCGGTCGGCGCGGCCGGCGCGGCAGTAAACTATCAGGAACCCTGCTTGATAAATAGATGGCACCAGTCGCAAGAACGCCATGGCCATCTGGAAGGATCCAGGTATGGCCGCATCCCCGAGCACGGCACGGGCCATCAACGACCGCCTCGCCCTGGAACTGCTCCAGGAAGAAGGCCCGTTGACGGCGGGACAGCTCAAGACACTCACCGGGCTCTCCCGGCCCACGGTCGCCGACCTCGTGGAGCGGCTGCAAGGCTCCGGTCTGGTCAGGATCGTCGGCGAGACGGGCGGCAGGCGCCGCGGCCCCAACGCGCGGCTGTACGGTCTCGTCGCCGACCGGGCGCATCTCGCTGCGCTGGACGTACGCACCCAGAGCGTCGCCGTCGTCGTCAGCGATCTCCTCGGCGCGACCCTCGCCGAGGCGGTGCTGCCCATAGGCAGTGACACCGGTGTCGAACCGGCCGTGGAGGGTGCGGCGGCGCTGCTGGAGCGCACGGCCCGCGACGCGGGCGCCGTGCGGCTGCACAGCGTCGGCATCGGCGCGCCCGGCCTGATCGACCCGGTGACCGGTGAACTCCGTGAGACCAGCGGCGTGCCCGCCTGGCACCGAAGACTCGTGGCCGCGCTCCAGGAACGCCTCTCCGCCACCGTCCTCGTCGAGAACGAGACCAATCTCGCCGCCGTCGCCGAACAGCGCGTCGGCGCGGCGCGGGACCAGGTCACCGGCACCTTCGTCCTGCTGTGGCTGGGCTTCGGCGTGGGCGCGGCGCTCGTCCTGGACGGCAAGGTCCGGCGGGGCGCGTCCGGCGGCGCCGGCGAGATCGGCTTCCTTCCGGTGCCGGGGACGTCGGGACTGCCCTCGTCCACCGGCTGCGACGGGGGATTCCACTCGCTGGCCGGCTCGGCTGCCGTCTGCGAACTCGCGGAGAAGCACGGCCTGTTCGCCGACCCCGGCCCCCAGGAGCCGCCCGCGGCGGCCGTCGTGCGCGCCGCCCTCACGGCGGGTCCGGCGGGGGACGCCTTCCTCGACGCGCTCGCCGCGCGGCTCGCCGTCGGCGCCGCCGCCATCAGCGCCGTACTCGACCCGGGCCGGGTGGTCCTGGCGGGCGAGGTCGGCCAGGCGGGCGGTACGGCGCTGGCCTCCCGGGTCGAGGCCCGCCTGGCGCGGATGTCCCCCCTCCGTACGGAGGTGGTGGCGACGTCCCTGGGCGGCGCGGCCGTGCTGCGCGGCGCGCTGCTGACGGCGCGGGACGCCGCCCAGAACGACCTGTTCGCACCGCCTGTCTGACGGAGCGTCAGCGACCTGCGGAAGCACCGCACACGGCCGTCACGTGAAACGGCTTTCCCCCGGGCCGGCTCATAACTTCCGCGTCGCCAGAAAGTCCTCGAACGTCTCCTTGCCCACCGCCCGTTCGGGCGTCAGCTGATGGCCCTGGCGGTACCCCGCGTACGCCTTTCCGAACAGCGGCATCGCCACCACCCGCCGCTTGTGCCCCGTCGCCCGCAGATACGCGTCGGCCAGCTCCCGCACGGTCCGGACCTCGGGACCGCCGAGGTCGGGTACCCGCCCCGCCGGCGGCCGGGCCGCCAGGTCCGCCACCCAGGACGCGACCTCGGCCGAGCCGATCGGCTGGAGGCTCACCTGCGCGGGAAGCAGCGCGGCGACCGGCAGCTTGGTCGCGCCCTCCAGCATCCGCAGGACGTGATCATGGAACTGGGTCGTACGCACGATCGTCCAGCCGAGCCCCGAATCCTCGATCACCCGCTCGACGATCCTTTTCGTCCGGTGGTAACCGAGCGGCAATCGGTCGACCCCGACGATCGAGATGTGCACGAGATGCGGAATCCGCGCACGGATCGCCGACTCCACCAGATGCGCCGCCGCCCTGTCGTCACCGCCGCGCACCGAGGACGCGCAGTGGACGATCACGTCCACACCCTTCAGCGCCGCGTCCAGTGCCCTGCTGTCGTCGTCGCGCAGATCGACGGTGTACGGCTGTGAACCGCGGCTCAGCACCCGGACGTGGTGCTCGTCCGTGCGCAGCCTGTCCACGACCTGTCTGCCGAGTGTTCCCGTACCACCGGTCACGAGGATTGTTGCCATGGCCCAAGCCTGCCAGCGTGTGACACCCGGGGAGACGACAGGGTGGCGACCCGTGACCGCCCGGCCCCCCGGACGTATCCGGAACGGCCCGCCGGCGCTCCCGCCGGCCACCCTCTGTGAGGCACCGCACACAACTCACCCGGATGGCCGACGATCAGGCATGGCACACTGGTCGCGTACCAGCAGCAGCGCACTCCGGGGTCGGTGCAATTCCGAACCGGCGGTTACAGTCCGCGACCCGACCGCTTCCAGCGGTCGGTTGACCAGGTGAAACTCCTGGACCGACGGTGAAAGTCCGGATGGGAGGCAGTGCGCGGCGGGCCGTCACAGGTATGCCGCCGTCGGCGGATCGTCCTCGGACGATTCGTATCCTCGGTCTTGGCGTCCCCGTGTGCGTCGCCCGTTTCTCTGTCGTCATCGACAGGCCCCGGAGTCCGTGCCCCAGAGGCAGGAGGACCCGGTGGCCACCACCACGGCCGACACGGACGCCATGCGTCGAGCCATCGCGCTCGCCGCCCGCGCGCTCGGCGCCACCAGCCCCAATCCGGTCGTCGGATGCGTGATCCTCGACGCCTCCGGAGCACTCGCCGGCGAGGGATTCCACCAGCGGGCCGGCGGCCCGCACGCCGAGATCCACGCCCTGCGCGCGGCCGGCGGCCGGGCCGCGGGCGGCACCGCCTACGTCACCCTCGAACCGTGCGACCACACGGGCCGCACCGGCCCGTGCTCCCGGGCGCTCATCGAGGCCGGTATCGCCCGCGTCGTCCACGCGGTCGGCGACCCGAACCCACAGGCCGGCGGCGGCGCCGGCACCCTGCGCGCGGCCGGTGTCCGCGTCGACCAGGGGCTGCTCGCCGACGAGGCCGAGGCGGGCAACGCGGCCTGGCTCACCTCCGTACGGCTCGGCCGCCCCTACGTCCTGTGGAAGTACGCCGCCACCCTCGACGGCCGGATCGCGGCGGCCGACACCACCAGCCGCTGGATCACCTCCGCCGAGTCCCGCGCCGACGTCCACCGGCTCCGCGCCGAGGCGGACGCCGTCGTCGTCGGCTCCGGCACGGCCCGCGCCGACGACCCGCACCTCGCGGTCCGCGGCATCCCCGGCGCCGTCCAGCCGCTGCGGGTCGTCATCGACACCGAAGCCACCGCCGTACGACCGGGGGCACGCGTCCTGGACGGTGCCGCCCCCACCCTGATCGCCGTCGCCGATGACGCCGACACCCGGCACCTCAAGGCCGCGGGGCCGGACGAGGAGCCGGTGGACGTCCTGCGGCTGCCGCGCGCCGAACGCGGCCTGTCCGTCCCCGCGTTGCTCGCCGCTCTGCACGAGCGCGGCGTGCGTTCCGTACTCCTCGAAGGCGGCCCGACGCTGGCCGGGGCCTTCGTCGCCGCCGGCGCCGTCGACAAGGTCGTCGGCTATCTCGCGCCCGTCCTGCTGGGCGCCGGACCCGCCGCCCTGGGCGACGCCGGAATCACCACCCTCGCGCGGGCGTTGCGCCTGCGGATGACCGAGACCGTACGCGTCGGCCCCGATCTCCGCGTCACCGCGACACCCGAACCCGCCACACCCGTCAGCACCAGCGGTGCTGCCGTCACCCCCAAGGAGCGCTGAGTGTTCACCGGAATCGTCGAAGAACTGGGTCGGGTCACCGCCGTCGAGAACCTCGGTGACTCCTCCCGCTTCCGTCTGCGCGGCCCCGCCGTCACCGAAGGCGCCAAGCACGGCGACTCGATCGCCGTCAACGGCGTCTGCCTCACCGTCGTCGACCTCGACGAGGGCGAGTTCACCGCGGACGTCATGGCCGAGACACTCAACCGCTCCAGCCTCGGCGCGCTCGTACCCGGCTCACGGGTCAACCTGGAGCGGCCCATGGCGGTCGGTGACCGGCTCGGCGGGCACATCGTCCAGGGCCATGTCGACGGCACCGGCGCGATCGTGGACCGCAAGAAGTCCGAGCACTGGGAGATCGTCAAGATCTCACTGCCCGCCGACCTCACCCGCTACGTCGTGGAGAAGGGCTCCATCACCGTCGACGGCGTGAGCCTCACCGTGGTCGACGCGGGACCCGACTACTTCACCATCAGCCTCATCCCCACCACCCTCGCGCTGACCACCCTCGGCATCAAGGAGCCCGGCGACCCGGTCAACCTGGAGGTCGACGTCATCGCCAAGTACGTGGAGCGGCTGATGACCTCCGGTGCCCACGAGGCGGGGGGACCGGTCCGGTGAGCGCCCTGCCCTCCTGGCCGGACGTGTCGTGGCTGAACGCGGAGGCGTTCACCGCCTTCGGCCAGCACATCATCTGGTCCGACATGGTCGGCAACTCGATGGGGCTGGTCGCCCTCGTGCTCGGCTGGCGGCGCTCGATCCTGACCTGGCCCGCGCAACTGCTGTCGGGCGCCATCCTCGTCGCCGCGTACGCATCCGCGCACCTCAGCGGCGGCGTCGGCAAACAACTCCTCGTGATCGGCGTGGCGTTGTGGGGCTGGCGGATGTGGCAGCGCGGCAGGCAGGAGGCCCCCGACGGATCGGCCGGCACGATCGCCGTACGGTTCGCCACCTGGCCCGAGCGCCGGCTGCTCCTCGGCGGTACGGCGCTGGGCACCCTTGCCGTCGGCGCCCTCTTCAGCGCCGTACCCGACCTGTCCTGGAACCCGTGGCCCGACGCGTACATCTTCGTCGGCACCCTCGCCGCGATGGTCGCGCAGGCGCGCGGTCTGGTCGAATTCTGGTTCGCCTGGCTCCTGGTGGACCTCGTCGGAGTGCCGCTCGCCTTCAGCAGCGGACTGGCCTTCTCCGGCCTCGTGTACGTCGTCTACCTCGGCCTCGTCCTGTGGGGCCTGCGGGACTGGTGGCTGCGCACCCGCGTGGCCGCCCCGGCTCTGGAAGGAGCGGCAGCATGACCGCACAGCCCACCTGGTACTCCACCGACAACATCGAGGACTTCGCCCTGGACCCCGTGGAGCGGGCCGTCATGGACATCGCGGCGGGCCGGCCCGTCGTGGTCGTCGACGACGAGGACCGCGAGAACGAGGGCGACCTCGTGATCGCCGCCGAGAAGGCGACCCCCGAGATCGTCGCCTTCATGATGAGCGAGTGCCGCGGACTGATCTGCGCCCCCATGGAGGGCGCGGAGCTGGACCGGCTCGAACTGCCGCAGATGGTCGACCACAACACCGAGTCGATGCGCACCGCGTTCACGGTGTCCGTCGACGCGGGACCGGCCCACGGCGTCACCACCGGCATCTCGGCCGCCGACCGCGCCACCACGCTCCGGCTGCTCGCCGCGGGCGAGGCCATCGGGCCCGCCGACTTCGTCCGGCCCGGCCATGTCTTCCCGCTGCGCGCCAAGCCCGGCGGGGTGCTCGTACGCAACGGCCACACCGAGGCCGCGGTCGACCTCGCCCGGCTGGCGGGGCTGCGCCCGGCCGGGGCCATCGTCGAGATCGCGGGCGAGGACGGGGTGATGCTCCGGCTGCCCGAGCTGATCGCGTTCGCCCGCAAGCACGGCCTGACGATCATCTCCATCGAGGACCTGATCGCCTACCGGCTGGCCGCCGAGCCCACCGTGCGCCGCGAGGCCGAGGTCCGACTGCCAACGGCCTTCGGCGAGTTCACCGCGTACGGCTACCGGTCCACCGTCGACGGCGTCGAGCATGTCGCACTCGTCCACGGTGACATCGGCGACGGCGCCGACGTCGTCGTCAGGGTCCACTCCGAGTGCCTGACCGGCGACATCTTCTCCTCCCAGCGCTGCGACTGCGGCCCCCAGCTCCAGGCATCGATGGAGCGCGTCACCGAGGCCGGCCGGGGGGTCGTCGTCTATCTGCGCGGCCACGAGGGGCGCGGCATCGGTCTGCTGTCCAAGCTGCGCGCGTACGAACTCCAGGAGCGCGGGCGCGACACCCTCGACGCCAACCTCGAACTCGGCCTGCCCGCCGACGCGCGCGACTACGCGGCGGGGGCGCGGATCCTCGAAGACCTCGGGGTGCGCAGCCTGCGGCTGATGACCAACAACCCCGACAAGGTGGACGCGTTGGTGCGGCACGGTCTCGACGTGATCGCGCGCGTGCCCATGCCCGTCCAGGCGGGGGAGCACAACCTCCGGTATCTGCGCACCAAGCGGGACCGGATGGGGCATGAACTGCCCTGGCTCGACCCGGCGGCGGGCTCGGCCTGCGGCAACCAGTGACCACCACGCGTACATCGGCACACCGGAACACCGGACACCGGCACATCGGAATATCGGAACAACAGGAGAGACATGAGCGGCAAGGGTGCACCCGAACTGACCGTCCGCAACTGCGGCGACCTGCGGGTGGCGGTCATCGCGGCCCTGTGGCACGAAAAGGTCATGGACGGACTCGTGGACGGCGCCCTGGGCGCCCTGCGTGAACTGGGCATCGACGAGCCGACCCTGATCAGGGTCCCCGGCAGTTTCGAGCTGCCCGTCGCCGCCAAGGTCCTCGCCGACCGCGGTTACGACGCGGTCGTCGCCCTCGGCGTCGTCATCCGCGGCGGGACCCCGCACTTCGACTACGTGTGCCAGGGCGTCACCCAGGGCCTGACCCAGGTCTCGATCGACACCGGCGTACCGGTCGGCTTCGGCGTGCTGACCTGCGACACCGAGGAGCAGGCGCTGGACAGGGCGGGACTTGAGTCCTCCCGCGAGGACAAGGGGCACGAGGCCGCCACCGCCGCCGTCGCCACGGCGGCCACCCTGCGCGCCCTCGCCGAACCCTGGCGCTGACGGCTCCGCCCGACCGCGTACGCTAGGCACCACCATGCCGAAGAAGACGTTCGAGGAGCTCTTCGCCGAGCTTCAGCAGAAGGCCGCCACGGGCGACCCCAGCACCTCCCGCACCGCCGAACTGGTGGACAAGGGAGTGCATGCCATCGGTAAGAAGGTCGTCGAAGAGGCCGCCGAGGTGTGGATGGCGGCCGAGTACGAGGGGCCCGAAGCCACCGCCGAGGAGATCTCGCAGCTGCTGTACCACGTCCAGGTGATGATGGTCGCGCGCGGGATCTCCCTCGACGACGTCTACTCCCATCTCTGAGCACCACCCTCGTCCGACGTACGACTTCCCACAACTCCACGGCGCCGGGCGCACGGTCGCGCCCGGATCCCGCCCGCCCGCCGTTCACCTCACGTTCCCCGTTCGCCGCTGTCACGCATACGTAAGGAAGCCACTCTCATGCTGCGTATCGCCGTCCCCAACAAGGGTTCGCTCTCCGGGGCAGCGTCCGAGATGCTCCATGAGGCGGGCTACCAGCAGCGCAAGGAGTCCAAGGAGCTCGTCCTGGTCGACCCCGGGAACGAGGTCGAGTTCTTCTACCTGCGCCCGCGTGACATCGCGATCTATGTGAGCTCCGGCCGTCTCGACATCGGCATCACCGGCCGTGACCTGCTGCTCGACTCGGGTGCGGGCGCCGAGGAGATCCTGCCGCTCGGCTTCGCGCGCTCCACCTTCCGCTTCGCCGCCAAGCCCGGCGCGGCCACGTCCGTCGCCGACTTCGGCGGGCTGACGATCGCCACCTCCTACGAAGGCGTCGTCGTCAAGTACCTCGCCGACAAGGGCGTCGACGCCTCCGTCGTCCACCTCGACGGCGCCGTCGAGACCGCGATCGAGCTCGGCGTCGCGCAGATCATCGCCGACGTGGTGGAGACCGGCACATCCATGCGGAACGCCGGGCTCGAAGTCATCGGCGAGCCGATCATGAAGTCCGAGGCGGTCGTCATCCGCCGCAACGGCGCGGACGCCGGCGACCCGAAGGTCCAGCAGTTCCTGCGCCGCCTCCAGGGTGTCCTGGTCGCCCGCTCGTACGTGATGATGGACTACGACTGCCGCGCCGAGCACCTGGAGCGCGCCGTCGCCCTTACGCCCGGCCTGGAGTCGCCCACCGTCTCCCCGCTGCACAACGAGGGCTGGGTCGCCGTCCGCGCGATGGTCCCGGCCGCCGAGGCGCAGCGGATCATGGACGATCTGTACGAGCTCGGTGCCCGCGCCATCCTCACCACGGCCATCCACGCCTGCCGCCTGTGAAGGACTCATCTCCGATGCCCGTGCCGGCCCCCCGCCCCACGCCGCCCGACCTGCCGGCGCTCCCCGTGACGCTGCGCCCGAACGTCACCCGGGCTGTCCTGCTGTCCGTCGGGACGGTCATGCTCCTCGTCATCACGGCGATGTCCCTGCTGCTGGAGAAGCTGAACCCGGCCGAGCGCGTCAGCTTCATCTTCGTGGGGCTGCTCTTCTTCGGTGTGCTGTGCCTGCTGAGCCGCCCCAAGGTCGTCGCCGACGACACGGGCGTCACCGTCGTCAATCTCACCCGCGTCCGGCGGCTGGAGTGGGCGGAGATCCTGCGCGTCAACCTCCGGGTGGGCGACCCGTGGGTCTTCCTCGACCTGAGCGACGGCACCAGCATGCCCGCGCTCGGCATCCAGCCGGGTGTCGCGAGGCAGAAGGCCGTACGCGACGCGCGGACCCTGCGCGCCCTGGCCGAGTCGCACGCCACCGGCACGGACACGACGCCCGGTGCCGGTGCCGGCGACGTCCGTACGGAGACCACGACCGACGCCGGTACGGACTCGGCCACGGATGCCGGTCCCGCGTGAACATTGCGGTGCCGGTCCCAGTGGCTACGCTGGGGGCGGCGGCGCCAGGTGCGCCCCGCCCCGCATCCGACGGCCGTGAGTACCGGCCCGCGGGGCATCCTGCGACCCGAGGAGTGACTCCCTCCAGCAATGGACGGATCATCCGGTAGTACATGCGCCGCCGCCTTCGAAGAGGCGGCGGCATGACCATCCCCCTGCTGCTGCTCACCGCGGCATTCCTTCTCATCCTCGCCAACGGGTTCTTCGTGGCGGCCGAGTTCGGTCTCGTGACCGTGGACCGGCCGGACGCCGAACGCGCAGCCGCCGCGGGCGACCGCCGCGCCCGCGCCGTTGTCCGGGCCCTGCGGGAGCTGTCGTTCCAGCTCTCCGGCACCCAGCTCGGTATCACCATCACCTCACTCGTCGTCGGCATGCTGGCCGAGCCCGCGCTCGCCCAGCTGCTCGACGGCCCGCTCACCGCGACCGGTCTCCCCGAAGGGGCCGTGTCCGGGGTCGCCGTGGTGACCGGTGTGCTTCTCGCCTCCGCCGTCCAGATGGTCATCGGAGAACTCGTACCGAAGAACTGGGCGGTCTCCCGGCCGTTGCAGGTCGCCCGCTTCGTCGCCGGCCCGCAGCATCTGTTCGCCACCGTCTTCCGGCCCGTCATCACCCTGCTCAACACGGTGGCCAACCGGCTGGTGCGGCTGCTCGGCGTCGAACCGACCGAGGAACTGGCCTCGGCCCGTACACCCGGTGAGCTGGTCTCGCTGGCCAGACACTCCGCGCTGGCCGGCGCCCTCGAACAGGACACGGCCGACCTGTTCGTACGCACCCTGTCCCTCGGGCATCTCACGGCCCAGCACGTGATGACCCCCCGCGTGAAGGTCATAGCCCTCCAGTCGGACGCCACCGCGGCCGACGTGCTCAACCTGACCCGCGCCACCGGCCTGTCGCGCTTCCCCGTCTACCGGGAGCGCATCGACGAGATCGTCGGCATGGCCCACCTCAAGGACGCGCTGGCCGTCCCCGCGCACGAGCGGGGACGCGCGCCGGTCGGCCGGATCTCCGTGCAGGCCCAGCTCGTGCCCGAGACGCTGCCGGTCCGGCAGCTGCTGGAGCGGCTGCGCAGCGAGCAGCCGATCGCCGTGGTCGTCGACGAGTACGGCGGTACGGCCGGGGTCGTCACCCTTGAGGACATCGTCGAGGAACTGGTCGGCGAGGTCCTGGACGAGCACGACAGCGAGGGCGACGGGCGGCCCGAACTCGCCGCCGTCACCACCGACGACGGGCGCCCCACCTGGGACGCCGAGGGCAGCTGCCGGGTCCTCACCCTCCGGCGGATAGGACTTGAGGTCCCCGACGGGCCGTACGAGACGGTGGCCGGTCTGGTCGCCGATCTGCTGGGCCGTATCCCCGCCCCCGGCGACCGCGCGGAGCTGCCCGGCTGGCGGCTCTCGGTCCGGCAGGTCGGGCGCTACCGGGCCGAGCGTGTCCGGCTGGTGCGCACCGGCGACGTCCCGGCATCGGCCGTCGTGCAGGCCGCGCGGCGGGCGCCGGACAGGATCACGGTCAGGGCCACGGCGCCCGCACAGGGCACGGCGCCCGCACCGCCCACGCCGACACAGCCGTCGGCAGAGACGCCGACGCCCGCTGCCGAGCCCGCCACGGCCACGGCGGAGGCGGCCCGGTGAGCGTCCTCCAACTCCTCTTCGCCGTCCTGCTCGTCCTCGCCAACGGGTTCTTCGTAGGAGCCGAGTTCGCGCTCGTCTCCGTACGGCGCAGCCAGATCGAACCCCTGGCCGCCGCGGGATCGGCACGCGCAAGACAGGTGCTGCACGGTCTGGAGAATCTGCCGCAGATGATGGCCGCCGCGCAGTTCGGCATCACCATCTGCTCCCTGACGCTCGGCGCGGTCGCCGAGCCCACCGTGGCCCATCTCCTCGAACCGCTCTTCCACGCGGCTCATGTGCCCGAGGGCCTCATCCATCCGCTGGGCTTCTTCATCGCCCTCGCCCTGGTCGTCTTCCTGCACCTCGTCATCGGCGAGATGGTGCCGAAGAACCTCGCCATGGCGGCGCCGGAGAAGACCGCGATCTGGTTCAGCCCCGGTCTCGTCGGCTTCGCCCGTCTCTGCCGCCCCGTCACCGCGGCCCTCGGCGCCTGCGCCACGCTGGTCCTGCGGGCCTTCGGCGTCGAGCCCAAGGACGAGGTGGAGGCCGTCTTCACCAGCGAACAACTCAACCGTCTCGTGGCGGACTCCGGTGACGCCGGCCTCCTCGAACCGGAGGAGCGGGAACGGCTGGGGGACGCCCTGGAGCTAGGCTCCCGGCCGGTCACCGACGTTCTGCTCACCCGGGCCGGGCTGGTGACCGTCACACCCTCCGTCACGCCCCGCGAGATCGAGGAGCTGACGGTGCGCACCGGTTTCTCCCGCTTCCCGGTCTGCGCCGACAGCACGGGGGTCTTCATGGGCTACCTGCATGTCAAGGACGTCCTCGATCTGGAGGACAGGGAGCGCGCCGTACCGCAGCACGTCTGGCGGCCGATGACCACCCTGCGGGCCGAACTGCCGCTGGACGACGCCCTCACCGTCATGCGCCGGGCCGCCACCCACCTCGCCCAGGTCGCCGACGCGACCGGCCGGGTGCTGGGCCTCGTCGCCCTGGAGGATGTACTGGAATTGCTCGTCGGCGAGGTACGGGACCCGTCCCACCGGCAGCTGACACGGCCGGGCCACCAGCGCACCGACCAGGCCGGGCAGGCGCTCGCGCGCTGAGCCCGCCACCGCCGGAGGGGCCGAAACCGGTCCCTCCGGCAGGTCGCGGACGGCCGGTTTTCGGCCCCCATCAACGGGTCAACTCCTCGTATGTTCAAACACATGCTGAATCAACGGGGCATGCGTGACAGAACGAAACACGACCTGACCAAATTGTGTGACACGAGTGGAATGTGCGAGTCGAGTGGGGGAAGTCCGCGCGTACCGTCTTCGTACGGGCGCTGTCCGGCCATCGGCGGGCTGGGATGAGGTGGTCACTTCGCGGCTGGGTGTCCCTGACGGTCTTCTTCCTTCTCTTTCTCCTCCTGGTGCTGCCATGGCCCAAGGCTCTCGGCCTCTCCGTGGCCATCGGCAGCCTCTCCGCCCTCGCGCCGCTGCTCGTCTGGGCCGCCAGACAGCGGCTCGGCCGGCGGCCCACGGCGGCGGCGTTCCCGCGGGTGCGGTTCACCGAGCAGTTGGTGGCCGTCCGTGAGCAGGAACGCCACCGGATCCGACGTGACCTGCACGACGGTCTCGGTCCGAGCCTCGCCGGGATCCGGCTCCGTCTGGACACCGCGGCGGGGGCCGTCCACGAGTCGTCGGCCCGCCGCCTGATCCTGGACGCCGCCGACGAGGCCTCGCGCACCATGGACGACGTGCGGCGCATCATCGACGACCTGCGGCCCCCGGACCTCGACGATGTGGGCCTGCCGAGCGCGCTGCGGAACCTGGTGGACCGGGTCGGCACGGAGACCACGCTGCGCGTCGACTGCGTTCTGCCGGAGCCCGGCACGTACCGGCGGCCCGGCTACACCACAGAACTGGCCGCCTACCGGATCGCATCCGAAGCGCTGACGAACGTCATCCGGCACGCCGCGGCCGGCACCGTCACCGTCTCCCTGGACGTCCACGGGGACCGTCTCGTCCTCCAGGTGCTGGACGACGGCATCGGCCTGCCACCCGGCCACGCGACGGGTGGCCGCAGGGTCGGGCTGAACTCGATGGCGCAGCGCGCCGAGGAGGTCGGGGGCCGCTGTCTGCTGCTGCCGCATCCCCGGGGTCCTTCGGGGACGCTCGTGCATGTGCTCCTGCCCCGGAACCCGGTATGAACGTCCGGGTGTTCCTCGTGGACGACCATCCGATGTTCCGGGCCGGTGTCCGGATCGCGCTGGCGGACAACGACGGCCTGGAGGTCGTCGGAGAGGCCGCCACGGGCGAGGAGGCCGTACAGACGCTGCTGGGCAGGAAGGTCACCGCGGACATCGTCCTGATGGACATGCAGCTCCCGGGGTGCTCGGGCACCGAGGCGACCAGGACGATCGTCGACGGCTTCCCGCCGGGGGCCGCCGTGCCCCGCATCCTGGTGATGTCGGTGGCGGCGGACGACGACGCGGTGGTCTCGGCGCTGCGAGCCGGTGCCTACGGCTATCTGGTCAAGGGGGCGCCACGGGAGGAGCTGATACGGGCCGTACGCACCGTCGCGGTCGGGGGAGCCGTGTTCAGCCCGGCGGTGGCGGCCCGGCTCGGTGCCTATTTCTCGGCGGTGCACGAACTGCCGAGCCGCGCCGCCTTTCCCCATCTCACCGACCGCGAACGGCAGGTGCTCGACCTCCTCGCGAGGGGATTCAACAACCGCCGTATCGCCCGGGAGTTGGTGCTCTCCGAGAAGACCGTGCGCAACCATGTGTCCCATATCTTCGCCAAGTTGCAGGTCAGCGACCGGACGGAGGCGGCCGTACGGGCGCGTGACGCGGGACTCGGCGGCTGAACCCCGGCGGCCGGGACCCGGAAGGGTGCGGTGACCCAGGAACCCGGGACCACGGGCCTCCTACGGTGACGGGGACCGGGGGCGGTGTCCGGCCGGTGGGCCGGACACCGCCTCACCAGCACATCCGAATGGGACGGTGACCTCAGATGGCCGATCATGACGAATACGAGACCCCCGCTCTGGTCGAGCTCGGTGACTTCGCCGAGCTGACCCTGGGCTGGGACAGCGCGTGCGAGGACATCTTCGGCGGCGGTGCCTGGGCCTGCTGACGGTCCGGCGGAGCCGAACGGCGGCGGAGGGCTTCCCTCCGCCGCTGTTTCGCGTTCCCCGGGCCCGCCCGGCTCCGCCGGGCGGGCTCGGTCCCGGGGATGACATTCTCCGGCCCGATGTGCCGTCACGCGCTCCACGAGAGCGTGACGGGCATGATCGAGGTTGAAGAACTGACGAAGCGTTACGGGGACACGGTCGCCGTCGACGGTCTGAGCTTCCGGGTCGGTCCCGGGCATGTGACCGGATTCCTCGGGCCCAACGGCGCCGGCAAGTCCACCACCATGCGCAGCCTGCTCGGCCTGGACCGGCCCACCTCCGGCCGGGCCCTCATCGACGGCCGGCCCTACCGGGACATCCCCCGGCCGCTGTGTTCCGTCGGCGCGCTGCTGGACGCCAGAGGGCTGCACGGCAGCCGGACGGCGTACGGGCATCTGCTCGGGCTCGCGCGCAGCAACCGCATCCCACGCGCCCGGGTGCGTGAGGTCATCGGCATGACGGGGCTGGACGACGCGGCGGACAAGCGGACGGGCGGCTTCTCGCTGGGCATGGCGCAGCGCCTCGGCGTCGCGGCGTCGCTGCTCGGCGATCCTCCCGTCCTGCTCCTCGACGAACCGGTCAACGGCCTTGATCCTGAGGGCATCCTGTGGATCCGCGGGCTCATGAAGCGGCTCGCGGCCGAGGGCCGTACGGTCTTCGTCTCCAGCCATCTGATGAGCGAGATGGCGCTGACCGCCGAGCACCTGATCGTCATCGGGCGGGGCCGGCTGCTCGCCGACACCGACGTGGAGACCTTCATCGCGCGCAACTCCCGTTCGTACATCAGGATCCGCACCCCCGAGCGGGAGCGGATGAGGGACGTACTCGCCACGGCGGGCGTCATGACGGGGGAGGGACCCGACGGGACGCTGGAGGCGTCCGGGGTCTCCCTGGAGACGGTGGGCGAGCTGATCGCCGGGAACGGGGTGGTCGTTCACGAGGTCAGCCCCCAGACGGCCTCACTGGAGGAGGCGTTCATGCGACTGACGGCGGACGCGGTGGAGTTCCGGGCGGACAGCGGGACCCCGGCGCCCCTGGCCGAGGAGGAGTCCCGGTGAGTACGGCATCCGCACGGGCGGCCGTCGCCTTCGAATGGACCAAGGTCCGCACCCTGCGCCAACTGGTGTGGAGCTGGGTCCTCTGCCTTCTCCTCAGCGTCGCGATCGCGCTGCTCTTCGGCGTCTTCCTGAGGGGCGCGTACGACGACATGAGCGCGGAGGGCAAGGCGTCTTTCGACCCGATCGGCTCGGGTTTCAACGGGCTGCGCCTCAGCATGATCGCCCTCGTCGTCTTCGGTGTGCTCATGGTCAGCACCGAGTACACGACGGGCACCATCCGTGCCTCGCTCGCCGCGGTGCCCCGGCGCGGACTCTTCTACGCGGCGAAGGTGCTGACCGGTACGGCGCTCGCGCTGGGCGTCTCCGCCGTCGTCGTGGTGGTCACGTTCTTCACCGCGCAGGCGGCGATCGGCAGCCGGCTCAACGTGTCGGTGACCGACGACGGGGCGCTCCGCGCGATCGTGGGCTCGGTCATCTACATGACGCTGCTCTGCGCCTTCTCCATGGGGCTGGCGACGGTCCTGCGCAGCCCCTCGCTGACGCTGGGCATCCTGGTCCCGCTGTTCTTCATCGTGTCGGAGATCCTGAACAACCTGCCGAAGGTGAAGACGGTCGCACAGTTCCTGCCCGACGCCGCCGGCGGGATCGTCCTGCGTACGACGCCGCCGGACGACACCGTGCTCGGCCCCTGGAGCGGACTGCTGGTGCTGCTGGCCTGGACCGTGCTGTCGGTGCTCGCGGGCCTCGTGGCCATCAGGCGGCGCGACGCCTGACGGCCACCGGGCGCGGGACGCGGACGGGACCTCGTGCCCAGGAGCCCGGGACCGCGGGCCGCCTACGTTGAGGGCGCTCGGAGGAGCGGTGACCCGCCCTGCGGGAGACCGCTCCCAACACCCGCGACACCAAGGATGGTGGGACATGACCGCACATGAGGAGATCTACGAGCCGCCGCTGCTCGTCGAGGTCGGTGACTTCGAGGAGCTGACGCTGGGGCTCGGCCCCGCGGACTGCCAGGACGTCTTCACCGGAGACGCCTGGTTCTGCTGAGCGTGCGACACCCGGCCGCGCGATCGGTTCCACGCGGCCGAGAGCCTGTCGGGTGACCTCTGATCGGGCGTCCACGCCCTGGCACGCACGCTTCCCGCGTTGCCGAAATGCCCAAGTAGCTCCGCTACAAGGGCATCCCGGCGCCTTGGAATCGCGCGCACCAGACCGCGTCCGCTATCCGATCGAAGGCCACCCGACAGGCTCTGAGGCGGCGGTGCGGCCCCACCGTGACACACGGGTCCGCACCGCCGCTCTTCCCGCTCCCGCCACTCCCCGTCCACCGCGGGGGAGTCCGTACTCCGGAGAAGGACACATGGAGTTTCTGATCCTTCCTGACTGCCGGTCCGCCGAGCCCGTCGTCCGGGCCGCCGCACGCCCCGGCCTCCGCGTCGTCCCGCACGCGTCGGGCCGCCCCTGGCTGGTGGGGGACTGGGACGACGGGCAGTGCACCCTCATCACGTCCGGGACCCGGTCGCTCGCGCTGCTGGGGCACACCCGCGCCGACGCCGGGGCCGCCACCAGGGCGCTGCGCGGGGCGAGTTCGCCGGACGGTCTCGACGCCCTGGCGCGGAGTCTGCCGGGCAGTTTCCATCTGGCGGCCTCCTTCGACGGACGGACCCGTACGCAGGGATCGCTGTCCACCGCCCGCCAGGTCTTCCACACCACGGTCCACGGCGTGACAGTGGCGGCGGACAGTCCCGCCGGCCTCGTCACGCTGACCGGTGCGCGGATCGACGACGACGCCCTGGCCCTTCAGTTGCTCCAGCCGATCCCGCACCCGCTGACGTCCCGTCCGCTCTGGCAGGGCGTCGAGTCCCTGGGCGTCGGCCACTGGCTGGAGGTCCTGCCCGACGGCACCCACCGCTCCAGGCACTGGTGGTCGCCGCCCGCCGCCGAGGTTCCTCTCTCGGAGGCGGCCGGGACGATACGCGACGCGCTGGCCGACTCCGTCGCGGCCCGCGCCCACGGCCAGGACGTCCTCAGCGCCGACCTCTCCGGAGGGCTCGACTCCACCAGTCTCTGTTTCCTGGCCGCCGCCTCGGACATCCCCCTGGTCACCAACCACTGGAAGCCCAGGGACGAGGCAAACGCCGACACCGAGTGGGCCCGCATCGCCGCCGCGTCCCTGCCCTCCGCCAGACACCGGTTCGTCGAGACGAAGGACGCGCCCGACTGGTACGACGCGCAGGCGCGGCGGGCCACCGGCCGCGACGACGTGGAGGGCCCGCTCCTCTTCAGCCGCAACCGCGCGCACATGGAACAGCTGGCACAGGACGCCGCCGGCGACGGCGCTGCGGTCCATCTCATCGGGCTCGGCGGCGACGAACTGTTCGGCGTCGCACCGCTGTTCGCCTGGTCGCTGATCCGCCGCAATCCGCTGCTCGGCATCCGGATGGCCCACCGGTTCGGCGCGGTCAACCGATGGAGCCTGGCCACGACGGTGCGCAGCGTCGCCGACCGCACCTCGTTCGCGCACTCGCTGGACCTGGCGGCCCGGCAGCTCGACGCCCCGCAGCCGCCCCGGTTCCACCCGCCCGTGAGCTGGGGCCGCGGCGACCCGCGGATGCCCCCCTGGGTGACGCGCGACGCGGTCGAGTCCGTACGGCGCCGGCTCCGCGAGGCGGCTGCGGCACAACCGCCACCGCTGGACCGCGACCGGGTGCAGCACCAGACCGTCGAGGTCGTGGTCCAGAGCGGGCACGGGGCCCGCCAGCTCAGCCGTGCGCTACGGCCCTACGGGGTGGAGTTCGAGGCCCCGTTCCTCGACGACCGGGTACTGGAGGCCGCGCTCTCGGTGCGGGTCAGGGACCGGGTCGTACCGGGGAAGTACAAGCCGGTGCTCGTGGCGTCCATGCGGGGCACGGTGCCCGACGCGGTGCTCGACCGCCGCGACAAGGGCTCGTTCGGCAGGGAGGCGTACGAGGGCCTCTACCGCAACCGCGAGCGGCTCGCCGGGCTCTGCGCGGATCTGCGCCTCGCCGACCGGGGCCTGGTCGACGCGGATGCCCTGCGCACCGCGCTGCTCAGTCCCGTGCCCGACGTCCGCGGCCTCGGCCCGTTCGAGACCACCCTGTCCTGCGAGACCTGGCTGCGTTCCCCCAGTTCCACCCCGCACATCCCCGCACCGGCAGGAGGAGTCCGATGACATACCGGCTTCAGCCCGATGTCGTGGTCAAGGACGTCGAGGACGGCGCGGTCCTGCTCGACCAGCGCGACGGCCGCTACTGGCAGCTCAACCGGACCGGCGCCGCCGTACTGCGGCTGGCACTCGAAGGCAGGTCGCCCGAGGAGACCACCGAGGCCCTGGCCGCCGGGCGCGCGGACCGCGCGGAGCGCGTCGGGTCCGATGTCCGGGCGCTGCTGGGCGCGTTGGCCGAAGCCCGGCTGGTGGTACGCGCATGAGCATGCCCGTGGTCTCGGAGAGCCGGTCGCCGCTCGTCTGGCACCGGCACATCACGGCCCGCTGCGCGGTCGTCGCGGCGCGGGCCCTGGTACGTATGCCCCCCAAACGGCTGCGCCGTTTCCTGGAGTTGACGGCGCGCGGCACCCGGCCCGCCACGGCGGCGCAGGCGCTCGCCGCGAGGACCGCCGTCGTATCGGTCAGCGCGCGCTGCGCCGGGCAGGGCTGCCTCCAGCGGTCGGTGGCCACGGTGCTGCTGTGCCGACTGCGCGGCCGGTGGCCCGACTGGTGCACCGGCATCCGCACCCAGCCGTTCCGGGCCCACGCGTGGGTCGAGGCGGAGGGCGGCGCGGTCGGCGAGCCCGGGGACACCTCGCTCTACCACACGATGGTCAGCGTCCGCTGCCCCGCCGGGCGGCCCCGGTGAGCGCGGCGGCGGGCGGCGAAGCCGCGGTCCTGACCCGGGGCCTGCGCAAGACGTACGGGACGAGTGAGGCGGTCGTCGACCTGGACCTGACCGTGCCCGCAGGGGAGATGTACGGCTTCCTCGGCCCCAACGGGGCGGGCAAGAGCACCACCATCGGCATGCTCTGCACCCTGCTCAGGCCCTCCGCGGGCGAGGCACGGGTCGCCGGTCACGATGTGGCGAAGGAACCCGCCGAGGTGCGCGCCAGGATCGGACTGGTCTTCCAGGAATCCACGCTCGACGGCGAACTGACCGCCAGGGAGAACCTGCGGTTCCAGGCCGAGCTGTTCGGCATCCCCCGCGCACGGGCCCGGAAGACCATCGGCGACCTGCTCGAACTCGTGGAACTGGCCCACCGCGCGGACAGCCCCGTACGGACCTTCTCCGGCGGGATGCGGCGCCGGCTGGAGATCGCACGGGGGCTGCTCCACACCCCGCGCGTGCTGTTCCTGGACGAACCCACCACGGGCCTGGACCCGCAGACCCGGGTCGCGATCTGGGACCATCTGCACCGGCTGAGGCGCGAGCAGGACATCACCGTCTTCCTGACGACCCATCACCTGGAAGAGGCCGAGCACTGCGACCGGATCGCCATCATGGACAACGGCGAACTGGTCGTCGAGGGCGACCCCGCAGGACTCAAGGCGGTCGTCGGCGCGGATCTGGTGACCCTGCGCACCGGTGACGACGAGGCCGCGGCCCGTGCCGTACGCGAGCGGTTCGGCCTGGACACCGACACGGGCCCGGACGGGGTACGCCTCAGGGCCCCCGACGGCGCCGCCTTCGTCCCCCGGCTCTGCGCCGAACTGTCCGTCCCCGTCCACTCGGTGACCGTCACCCCGCCCTCGCTGGACGACGCGTTCCTCCACTACACAGGCCGCACCATCCGGGAGGCCGACAACGCCACCACCGGACCGGCCGCCTTCGCACCGAGGAGGTAACGGCCCATGGCCGACATAACGACCCACGGCACCGCGACGGCGGCCGAAGACCGGCCGGCCCCCGCGCCGTCCGGCGCACCGGGACCGCCCGCGCCGCCCGGCGCCGGCGGAGGCCCGGCCCGGGACCTGCGGACCGTCTCCGTCCTCTGGCGGCGCGAGACGATCCGGTTCAGCCGGAACCGGGTGCGGATCGCCATGAGCCTGCTCACCCCGCTGATGTTCCTGCTCATCCTCGGAACCGGGCTGAACGCGGCGATGGAGGAGGAGACCCTGAGCGACTTCCGCGCCTTCCTCTTCCCCGGCGTCCTGCTGATGTCCGTGCAGGCGCCCGCCATCGCCGTCGGCGCCTCCATCGTCTGGGACCGCCGCTCCGGATACCTCCGGCAGATGCTGGTCGCCCCCGTCAGGCGCAGCGCCATCCTGGTCGGGATCTGTCTCGGCGGTGCCACGTCGGGTGCGGCGTACGGCCTGCTGGTACTGCTGCTCGCCGGGGTCGCCGATGTCCCGTACAACCCCCAACTCCTGCTGGTCCTGCTCGAACTGGCCCTGATCTCGTTCTCCTTCACCTCGCTGGGCGTGGTCGCCGCCGTCTGCATCCGGCGGCCGGAGACCTTCCAGGTGGCCGTGAGCATGTGCATGATGCCGCTCTTCTTCCTGTCGGGCGCCATGTTCCCCGCCGGAGGTCTGCCGGGCTGGCTCGGTACGGCGGTGACGCTCAACCCCATGACTTACGCGGTCGACGCGCTGCGCCGCACGCTCCCGGGGGACGCGGCGACGGTGGGTGGCGGCGGGACGAGTCCGCAGTGGTGGGGATGGACCCCGCCGGTCCCGCTGGAGGTCGGTCTGGTCGCGCTGCTGGCGCTGGTGGCCCTGGCCGCGGCGACCCGCCGGTTCTCCCGGGTGGAGTGAGCGTCGTACAGGGCCGGGAATCCGACCCGGGGATGACGTTCCGTGGACGGAGGCGGGGCCGTGGAGATGCCGTTAGGGTCGGTGGATGTCTCGTGCGGAACCCCGCTCCCTCTACACCCGAAACCTGACATACCGTCAACTGCTCGCCGTGGACGCCCTGCTGGCGATCGGCTATGTGGCCCTGCTCATACTGCTGCGCCACGCGGGACAGCCACCCGCGCCGCTCCGCCACGACCTGCCCGGCTGGGTGGCGGACGCGCTGATCGTGGCCTCGGGACTGCCGCTCACGGTACGGAGACTCTGGCCCCTGACCGTCCTGGCGGTCGTCCTCACGGCGTCGTCGGCGTCCCTGCTGATCGGCATCGTGGAAGACCCCTTCATCGTCGTCGCGTTCGCCCTCTACCCGGTCGCCCTCGCCAGGCCCGTGCGGAACTCGGTGCCCCTCGCCACGGCCGGGCTGCTCGGTCTCGCCGGACTGATCGCGGCGAAACCCGACACCACCTCCGCCTACTGGTGGCTGAACGGACCTGGACCGCTCCTGATCGGCTGGACCCTCATCGCGGGTGTCTGGGCGCTCGGCAGCGCCGTACGGGAACGCCGCGCCTACGCCGTCCGCGCCGCCGACCAGCTCACCGCGCGCGCGGCGGCGGGGGAGCGCCTGCGCATCGCCCGTGAACTGCACGACATCGTCGCCCACAGCCTCGGCGTCATCGCGGTCAAGGCCGCGGTGGCGAACCACGTCGTGAACACCCGCCCCGAGGAGGTCCCCGACGCGCTGCGCGTCATCGAGACCACCAGCAGGGACGCCCTCACCGAGATGCGGCATCTGCTCGGCGTCCTGCGCTCGGACGAGTACGGCGCAGGCACTCCCGCCGACCTCGGTCCCTCCCCCGGCCCCGAAGGACTCTCCGGACTCGCCGAGCGTGCCGAACTGGCCGGGCTGCGCGTGGACATGGAGGTGACGGGCACGGACCGGCTGCCCGAGGCGATGGGACTCACCGTCTACCGCATCGTGCAGGAAGCCCTGACCAACGCCGCACGGCACGCGGCCCCGGCACACTGCCACGTCCTCGTCGAGACCACCGCGCACGAGGTACGGATCGACGTGACCGACGAAGGACGCGCCCCCCGGGGCGGACCGATGCCACCCGGCACCCCCGCGGGCGGCGGGCACGGCCTGATCGGCATGCGCGAACGGGTCGCCATGTACGGCGGCGCCTTCAGCGCCGGGGCACGCGCCGACGGCGGCTTCGCCGTCTCCGCCAGGATTCCCCGTGAACCGTCCCCGAGGCCGGGCGGAGTGACGGTATGAGCGAACCGGTCCGCGTACTGGTCGCCGACGACCAGGCGCTGCTGCGCGGCAGCTTCCGGGTCCTGGTCGACAACGAACCCGGCTTCACCGTCGTCGGGGAGGCGGCCACGGGCGCGCAGGCGGTCGATCTCGCCCGCGAGGAACGCCCCGACGTCGTCCTCATGGACGTCCGGATGCCGGAGATGGACGGCATCGAGGCGACCCGGCGGATCTGCGGGGCATCCGGGACCGCGGGCGTACGGGTCCTCATGCTGACCATGTTCGACCTCGACAGTTACGTCTACGCCGCGCTGCGCGCCGGGGCCAGCGGATTCCTGCTGAAGGACGTACCGCCCGCCGACCTGCTCACCGGCATCCGCGTGGTCGCCGCCGGCGAAGGGTTGCTGGCGCCGTCCGTGACCCGTCGGCTGATCACCGAGTTCGTCAGCGGTCCCGAGCCGGTCCACCGGCCGCCCCGGCGGCTCGACGGGGTCACCGACCGGGAGCGTGAAGTCCTCACCCTTGTCGCGCGGGGACTGTCGAACGCGGAGATCTCCGTACGGCTGCGGCTGAGCGTGGCCACCGTGAAGACCCATGTGAGCCATCTGCTGACCAAGCTCGACAGCCGTGACCGTGCCCAACTGGTCATCGCCGCCTACGAGACGGGGCTGGTCTCGGCCGCGCCGCGCCGGCCCGTCGAAGGCTGACCCGGGGCTGACCCGGCCGGGAACGTATAGAAAACCGCACAGCGGAACGACCGGAAGGCGTATAGCCGCCCTTCCTACGCTCCTGACCACGACGGAAAAGCGTGTCTTCAGGAGAAGGGCGGCCCACTGTGCCGACAGAGGTCAACCGACGACTGCTCCTCCGGAGCTCACTGGGCGGCGCCGCCGCACTCGGGCTGGTGGCGGCAGGCGCCCCGTCCGCCGCCGCGGCCCCGCCAGGCCGGCGGGATCCCGGGCTCCCCGACGTGCCCGGCATGCGGGGCGACCGCAGGGCCAACGAGTTCTGGCACGTCTACGACGAGAAGACCTACTACGACGCCTCCCAGGAGGTGACGGACGCCTACGCGGCCATCAGCGCCTACACGGGGCCGCCCTTCGAACGCACCCTGCGCGAGAAGTGGTGGGAACTGGTCAAGCTGCCCGACTACCCGGCCAACTTCACGGCGTTCGTCGAGCCGATCAGAGAACCGCTCGAACTGCTCTCGCGCGTCCAGCTCGACGTCGCCGACACCTACTACGGCAATCGCCACCACGAACTGGTCAGGGCCTACGGCTGGTTCGGCGAAGGAGTGCTCTTCGACCCGCGCGGCCACGCCCCGTATCTCGTCCACACCATGAACACCGTCGGGGACGAGCCCCCGCGCGCCTACCACACCTGGTACGTCGTCCTGCGGGCCATGATGCTGCTGGACATCGAACCGCGCCGCTGGGAGCTGTCCGCACGCGCCCTCGGCTGGGCCTGGGCCCTCCAGACCGTCGCCAAACCGGCCCAGGACAAGGTCAATCCGCCACTGCCGCGCGCGACCGTGGCGCGGCTGGCCGCCTCCTGGCTGCCTCGCGGCGTCGAGCGCCTCGACCAGGACTTCCAGTCGTTCTGGCTGCCGGAAGGGATGAGCTGATGCCCGCCCGGGGACGACGGCGGATCCTGCGGACGGCGCTCGGCGTCGGCGCGGCCGGGGCGCTGGGAGCGGCGGGCGCCCTCCCGGCAGCGGCGGCAGCATCAGGCCGGGGAGGCGACGACCTCCCCCCGGTCCCGGGCATGCTCGGCGACCGGCGGGCCAACGAGTTCTGGTACCTGTTCGACGAAGCCACCCTCCACCACCCGACGCAGGAGTTCACCGAGGCCTTCCGGGCGCTGATCGCGGTCCTCGGCACGGGCTGGGACGTCACACTCCTGCGCACCTGGCTCGACATGGTCAACTCGCCCGACTATCCCCGCGACTTCACCGACTGGGCGACACCGCTGAAGGAACCCCTGTCCGTGATCTCGCGCGTCCAGCTCGAAGTGATCGACGCCGTCTACCGCCGGCACGACCACCGGCTGGCCCAGGCCTTCGGCTGGTTCGGCCAGGGCGTCCTCTTCGACCCGCGCACCGGGAAACCCCATGTGATGACCGGCGATCCGCCCGGCGGCTACCCGGTCTGGCACGTGACCCTCCGCGCGATGATGTTCCTCGGCATCTCACCGGGGCGCTGGGCCGAGATCGCCCCGCTCAACGCCTTCGGCTGCGCCGTGCAGCTCACCGCCGATCCCGACCAGCAGAACGTCAACCCGCCCCTGCCCCGGGCCACGGTACGGAAACTGGCCGCGTACTGGCTCCCGCGCGACCCCGCGCGGCTCGACGTGGACTTCCAGTCCTTCCCCTATCCGGAGTGGCCGCCGGAGCCCGGTCAGACGGCGTTCAGGCCGAGGCGCCCCTGAAGCACGGCGTGGTGGGTGGCGGTCAGCGCGGGCCCGGGATCGACCCCCAGTTCCTCGACGAGGATCCGGCGGCCCTCCTGGTACGCGGCCAGCGCCTCCGCCTGCCGCTCGCACCGGTAGAGGGCCGTCATCCACTGGGCGCGCAGCCGCTCCCGCAGGGGGTATCGGGCGACCAGGCCGGTGAGTTCGGGGACGAGCCCGCGGTGCTCACCGAGAGCCAGCTCGGCCTCGATCCGGCTCTCCAGCGCCGAGGTCCGCGCCTCGTCCAGCTGGGGCACCTCGGCGTCCCTCAGCTGCTGGGTGGCGCCGTCGAGAGCGGGCCCGCGCCAGAGCCCCAGCGCGGAGCGCAGGAGCGGCGCCGCCACTTCCGGCCGGCCCGCGCGCAGCGCCTCGTGCCCCGCGCGGGCGAGCCGGTCGAACTCGGCCGCGTCCACGAACCCGTCGATGACCCCGAGCCGGTAACTGCTCCCCATCCTGCGCAGCTCGGCGGCCGGCCCGAGCCGGGTCCGCAGCCGGGAGGCGTACGTGCAGAGCTGCGCGCCGACCGTGGCCGGGGCGCGCCCTCCCCACATCACCGACGTGAGACGGTCGTCGGACAGGGGCCGCCCGCCCGCCAGCAGCAGGGCGGCGAGCATCGTCCGCTGCTTCCGGCCGGGCACAGGGATCTCCCGCCCCGCCGAGGTCACCCGTACCGGACCGAGCACACTGAATTCCACTGTGTTCCCCCATTGCTTCCGGTCGCCCCGAGCCCTCCCGGTACGCGCGGGAGCAGCGCCGGTCGCGACGGCAGATCCGCACAGTAGATCCGCCCAGGTCCCGGGTTCCCGGGGCCGAGGTCCCGGTTGAGTACCAGGACCTGGCCGGACACGCCCTACAGACCCGGCGGTTCCTGAGGGCCCCGGTTCACCGGTCCCCGGCCCGACAGCACCTCGCCGTACGCCTGCATCAGATCCGGCAGCCGCAGCGTGGCCAGATCGTCGCGGCCCGGGGTGCCGCTGTAGCCGGAGAGCCGCAGATCGCGGTACGCGCAGCTCTTCTCGTACAGCGTGCGCAGGAAGCGGCCGTTGCCCAGCTCGTCGATCCAGCCCTGGTCGACCACATGGCCGCTGATGCTGCGCAGCTCGTCCAGCGACTCCTCGTCCCACACGTCGTCGTTCTCGGCGGCCAGCACCTCGCCGATCGCGGTGAGTTCGAGGGGGCGGTAGCTGGGGAAGTCGACGCGCGTCGTGAAGCGCGACGAGAGCCCGGGGTTGGTGGCGAGCAGCCGGTCCATGCCCTCCGGATAGCCGGCCAGTATCACCACGAGCTGGTTCCGGTTGTCCTCGGCGCGCTTCAGCAGCACCTGAAGGGCCTCGTCGCCGTACGCGTCGCCCTTGCTGTAACCGGAGTTGGCGAGGCTGTACGCCTCGTCGACGAAGAGCACCCCACCGATCGCCGAGTCGATCAGCTCGTTCGCCTTCACCGCCGTCTGGCCCAGGAACTCGCCCACCAGATCGGCCCGTTGGGCCTCCACCAGATGGTCGCCGCCGAGCAGCCCGAGCGCGTAGAAGACCCGGCCGAGGATGCGCGCCACGGTCGTCTTCCCGGTGCCCGAGGGGCCGGAGAAGACGAAGTGCCGTTTCGGCGGCTGGACGGGCAGCCCCTGGCCGGCCCGTAACCGCGCCATGTTGAGCTGCGCGGACAACGCCTTGACCTGCCGCTTGACCGGCTCCAGACCGACCATCCGCTCCAGCTCGGCGAGCGCATCGGCGAGCAGCACCGGATCCGTCGGACGGTCGGGGAACTGCGGGGGAGGGGCCTGGGCGGGTACCCGCGCCTTCTCCCGTATCCCCTCCGTCGGGTCGACGGGGTCCGGCGGCACACCCACCCCGTACGGGGACTGCGCGTCGACGCCCGGCCGCGGGTCGGGCCCCTGCGGATACTCGCCCTCGGCCTGCCCGTCCACCGTGTCCTGGCCGAAGCCGGCCAGCGCGACCGAGGCGAGACCGGCCGGGTCGTCCGCCCCGTCGTACCCGTCGGAGTCCGTGATCGCGGCGAGCCGGGCCGCGGTGTCCATGAAGGTGGGATCGATCCGGTGCACGGCCCGGTACAGCGGCAGGGCGGCGGCGCTGCGGCCGGTCCCCTCGTGCGCGCGGGCCAGCCAGTAGCGCAGCTCCTTGCGCTGCGGCTGCTCGCTGCGGCAGCGCATCAGCGAGGTCGAGAGCAGGGGCTCGGCCTGTCCGTACATCTCCAGCCGGACGCGCGCCATCCCGCCGAAGAGACCCGCCTCGATGCCCAGCAGCGGGTCGTTGACCAGGGATTCGGTGTGGCGCACCAACTGGTCCCAGTCCTTGACCAGATAGGCGCGGCAGGCGTGCAGGAAGCGCACATGCGGATCGGCGTCCACGGGCGGCAGTCCTGCGAGCGCCCGGTCCAGCTCGGGCACATGCCGGCCGTCGAGCCAGTGGGAGGCGTGCGCGAGCAGCAGATCGCGCCGGCTCTCCAGTACGGGCTGCACCCACCAGCCCAGCCAGTACCAGGAGTTGAGCGTACGGCGGTGGCGGGAGCGCTGTTCGCCGAAGCGGTCACGGTGGCGGTACATGTGCAGCAGCGCGGTCGTGGTGTCGATCCGCAGCGCGTGCAGCCCGAGCCAGCCGTCCGCCATCCCGGGATCGAGCCGTACGGCCTCCCGGAACTCCTCCTCCGCCTGTGGATAGGCCCCCATCGTGTAAGCATCCACACCACGCACCCACGCGAGATCGGCCGGGGCTCCAGCGCCCTGCGTGCCGATGTCCATCAGGCCCCCCACAAACCATGACCCCGTGATGTCCCGCCGGGCGGGCGCCCGTCGGCAGAGCGTGCTGAACCACCTTGTCGTGGACGGGAATTGACCCCACCAAGATGCATCGTACCTGCGCAGAGGGTGCGCGACTAAGGGCGCAGCCGTCCCGCCCGCACCGGTGACCCAGGGTGATCGCTGGGTGGGATGCGGTGCCGGGGAGGTGGCGAAGAGGGCAGAACGAAGCCCCCGATCACGGGGGAACAACCGGGGGCTTCGCGTCTGGGCAGCTCCGAAAAGCCGCACATTGAGAACGTAAGACCTGTCCCACCCCTTGGTCAAGCCGAGTTGAGGCCCCTTCGGGGCTGATTTCCGACTGCTCAGTACGGAGGAAACGGTTGCTCACCGTGGGTGACAGGGCGGTCCTGCGGTGCGGTCACAGGAGTTACTGGCAGCCACTTGTACCCCTCCTGCCACTCCCGTACCAGCACATCGGCGTACGGCCGCGACGGATCAGCCGCGAAATGGCTCGTCTCGGCCCGCGTCCAGCCGTCCCAGAAGGCCGAGAGGGCCGATCCGTCGCGCTCACGGCCCCGTTGCCAGGACTCCTCGGCGCCCCGGTCCATCCACAGCAGCCTCGCCAGCCACGGCCGTACCGCCGCCCGGCCCGCGCCCACCCCCTCGATCAGTACGACCGGCGCGGGGGGCAGCGGGCGGGGCGCGCGGAAGCGCCGCAGGGTCCAGTCGTACGGCGCGTACCGCGCGGAAGCCCCACGTGAGAGCGGTCCGAGCACATCCTCGGCGAGCCGCCCGGTCCAGTCGAAGAACGCCTCGTGCGTAGCCAGGTCGTCCAGTCGCAGCACGGGCGCCCCGCCGAGCGCGGCGGCGAGCCGCGTGGCGAAGGTGCTCTTGCCGGAACCGGCGTGGCCGTCGACCGCGACCAGGCGTACCGGCCCGCAGGAGGGCGGCAGCGCGCGCAGGGTCATGGCGGCTTCGGTGAGGTCGTCCACCCGGCCAGCCTATTGCGCGGGCGCTCGGAGACCGGGGCCGACCCGTGCCGGGCCCCGGGACGATCGGCATCACTGGTGGAGACCAATATTGGTCGGGCGACGCGTGGTGAATCGCTGGCAGAAGCCGTCCGGGACCCGGGATAGTTGACGGATTGTCGTGCACCAGACCAGTGACCCGGGGGTCCGATGAACAACCCAGCTCCGTCCCGGAACAGCTCGGCGTCGCGCCGTACGGTGCTCGCCACCGCCCTCGCCGCGGCCGGCGCGGGCGCCCTCTCCGCCGCCGCGCCCGCCATGGCGTCCGCGCCGTCCGCTTCCTTGGCACCGTCCGCCCGCCCCGGCCCGTCGGCCGCCGACCACCGGGCGGGCACTCCCGTGGACAACCGCTTCTGGAGCTCGTCCGCCGACTGGCGCGGCGGCACGGGCAACGGCACGAAGGTCCTGACCGGCGGCCGGTCCGGCCTGGTCGTCGCCACCCCCGCGGGCAGCACCGACTACGCAGACCCGCACACCGGCAGGACCACCACCTGGGAGTACGCGACCTGGACCTCGCCCGTCCACCGCTCCACGGTCCCGGCCACCGAGGCCATCGCCTCCTGGAACGCCGACACCCCCACGGGCACCTGGATCCAGACCGAGCTGCGCGGCACCTACTCGGACGGTGTCGCGACCCCCTGGTACGTGATGGGCCGCTGGGCGTCCGGGGACGGCGACATCCGCCGTACGTCCGTCGACGACCAGACGGACGACCGCAGCACCGTCTGGACCGACACCTTCTCCGTCGACGACCCGGCGAGCGGTCTGCGCCTCGCGTCGTA
Source organism: Streptomyces sp. NPDC058665 (assembly GCF_042714995.1). Lineage (NCBI taxonomy): Bacteria > Bacillati > Actinomycetota > Actinomycetes > Kitasatosporales > Streptomycetaceae > Streptomyces > Streptomyces sp. NPDC058665. Next base: position 1,720 of record NZ_JBHXRX010000079.1, on the reverse strand, counting down.
CCAGCTGCGTCTGACGCTCTACCGCAAGCCGGGTACGACACTCACACCCACGGTCCACCGGGTCGGCGCGATGGCCTCGGACATCCCCGACCGCTTCACCGTCCCGGCCGCGGCGCACGCGGTGACGCGCGAGCTGACCGTGCCGCGCTACTCGCAGAACACGCACGTCGGTCAGTACCCGGAGTACGACAACGGCGGCGAGGCCTGGTGCAGCCCCACCTCCTCGCAGATGATCATCGAGTACTGGGGCCGTAAGCCCAGCGCGGCCGACCTGGCCTGGGTGAACCCGGACTTCGCCGACCCGCAGGTCTGCCACGCGGCCCGGTACACGTTCGACTACCAGTACGACGGCTGCGGCAACTGGCCCTTCAACGCGGCCTACGCGACGAGCTACCGGGACATGAACGCCGTCGTCACCCGGCTCGGCTCGCTCACCGACGTCGAGCGGCTGGTCCGCGCGGGCATCCCGGTCATCACCTCGCAGTCCTTCCTGGAGAAGGAGCTGACCGGCGCGGGCTACGGCACCTCCGGCCATCTGATGACCGTGATCGGTTTCACAGCCGCCGGCGACGTGATCGCCAACGACCCGGCCTCACCGAGCAACACGGCCGTACGCCGCATCTACAAGCGGCGCGAGTGGGAGAACATCTGGCTCCGCACGAAGCGGTACAACGCCGCGGGCACCGTCGTCTCGGGCACGGGCGGAGTCTGTTACCTCTACTGGCCCGTGGAGCCCACCGCGGCCCAGCGCAAGGCCCTGGCGGCCGTGGGCGTGCGCTGAGCCGCCGGACAGGGCGTCGACGCCGGTCCCGGCCCATGTCAGCGGGTCTGCAATACTGCGGATCTCCTGTGACGGCCGAGACTGGGAAGCGCGGACTTGAACAACAGGCAACAGCGTGGCGAGAGCGAGCGGGCCCAGATCCGCCGCTCCGAACTCATCGCCACCGGCCGTAAGTTGTTCGCCGACACGTCGTACGACGCCCTGTCCATGGACGACATCGCGCAGCACGCGGGGGTCGCCAAGGGCCTGATCTACTACTACTTCAAGAACAAGCGCGGCTATTACCTCGCCATCATCGAGGACTCGGTGATGGAGCTCGTCTCGCTCGCTTCGGGCGGCGGCGACCTGCCCAACACCCAGCGCGTGCAGCGCACCGTCGAGGCCTATCTCCGGTTCGCCGAGTTCAACGAGGCCGCGTACCGCACGATCATCACCGGCGGTGTGGGCTTCGACACCCAGGTGCAGGCGATCCGCGACGCCGTGCGTACGGGACTGGTCTCCACCGTCGCCGAGGGCGCGTACGGCCGCCAGGACATCCCGCCGATCGCCAGACTCGCCCTGCTGGGCTGGCTCAGCAGCGTCGAGTGGCTGACCCTCGAATGGCTTGAGCACCGCGAGGAGCTGCCCCGGGAGATACCGCGCGATCTGCTGGTGCGGATGCTGCGGCACACGCTCGACACGATCGAGGAGTTCGCGCCGGACTGCCCGGCACCCCCGGCGGACCCGGACTTCCACCCGTACACCGGTCTGTGAGACACCCGTGAACGGCGAAGGCGCCGGACGAGCCCGTGTCGGGCCCGTCCGGCGCCTACCGCAAGGCTAGGTCCTGTCCGGGCGATCTTCGCCGGGCCCGGAACGCCTGGCACGGCACCTCGCCGCGTTGGCGAAGTGCCCACAGGAAACCGCCCAGCGGGCACATCGGCGCCGTGCGGTGCACCG